>CAKZLT010000071.1 GCA_937127195.1 uncultured Saprospiraceae bacterium | reverse complement strand
ACTTCAACGAAATAACCAACCGACTAATAAAAGCCGAACCGTGGCAATATGTATTAGGTGAAGCCGATTTTTATGGGTTAAAATTTAAAGTTAGCGATGCGGTGTTGATTCCTCGCCCAGAAACGGAAGAGCTTGTCTATTGTATCATTCAGGATGCGAAAAAACAAGCCGATTCGATTCAGATTTTGGATATAGGAACAGGCTCTGGATGTATTCCGATTTGTTTAAAAAAGGAATTACCGAAGGCACAAATATTTGGTGTAGATGTCAGTGAAGCGGCTTTGAAAGTTGCGAAGTCAAACAGTAAAAAACACCAATTAGAAGTGGATTTTCAAGTATTAGATATTCTAGATAAAAATGCTTGGAATACATTTGGGAAGTTGGATGTAATTGTCAGTAATCCGCCTTATATTCCATTGAATGAGAAAGAGTTAATGCGTAATAATGTATTAAAGTTTGAGCCAGATTTGGCACTTTTTGTAGAAAATAATGACCCACTTCTATTTTATAGAACGATAGCTGAATTTGCGCAAAAGCACTTGAAATCTAACGGCTTTTTATATTATGAAATCAATGAAAACTATGGAAAAGCAACGGTTGATTTACTGATAGAAATGGGGTTCTCTGATGTAGAGCTAGAGCAAGATATGAGCGGTAGAGATAGAATGATTCGAGCAAGAAATGAGGAATGATGGATGTTGAATGATTAATGCTCCGCTGTTTTGTACTTTAAAGGTATGAAACAGCGGAGCATTCAACATTCAACATTTTTCACTTATGATAAGTCGCCAAATCTATTTATATTTGAATAGATTTGGCGACTTATCAGTTAAACATGAAAGAATCAATTTTTATAGGAAGGAGAAAAGAGAAAGAAATTCTCAATAATGCTTTGATTTCACAAGAGTCAGAATTGATAGCTATTGTGGGACGGCGACGAGTGGGCAAGACTTTTTTGATAAATACAGTTTACCAGAATGAAATTGTTTTTCAATTAACAGGTATTCAGAATATTGGCACACAACAACAATTAGAGAATTTTCAAAGGCGACTCAATAAATTTGACAAGATAAAAAATGAACCTAGACCAAAACCCAAAAACTGGTTTGATGCTTTTGCTCAATTAGAAGATTTTTTGGAAAAGCAGGAAAGTAATCAAAAAAAAGTCGTGTTTTTGGATGAAGTGTCGTGGATGGCTAGCCCAAAATCTGATTTTTTGAGTGCGTTTGGGTACTTCTGGAATAGTTGGGCTTCATTGAATAATATAGTTGTGGTGATTTGCGGTTCTGCGACTTCATGGATTGTCCAAAAAGTGGTTTTTGACACAGGAGGATTACATAACCGAATTACACAATACATTCAAGTTGAACCATTTACGTTAGCCGAAACGGAAGAATATTTGAAAAGTAGATACCTTAATTTTACTCGTTATCAGATTATCGAATTATATATGGCAATGGGTGGTATTCCGCATTATTTAAAGGAAATTAAGAAAGGAAAAAGTGCTATTCAAAATATAGATGATATATGTTTTAGCAAATTAGGGCTTTTGAAAAACGAATTTTCGAAATTATATCCTGCCTTGTTTCGTTTTCCTGAAAAGTATATCGCAGTTATTCGAGCTTTGGCGACAAAGAAGGTTGGAATGACCAGAAATGAAATTATCACAAAAGCCAAAATTCCGAATGGCGGTGCAACTTCAAAAATATTAGAAGAATTAGAACAATCAAGTTTCATTACTTCTTATCACGCGATGAATAAAAAAAAGAAGGAAAAGCTCTTTCGATTGACTGACGAATATTCTTTATTTTATCTGCACTTTATGGAAGATAAATCAAATGAAGGACGCGGTACTTGGCAGTATTTAAGTCAAACTCAAACTTATAAAACATGGTCTGGTTACGCTTTTGAAAGTATTTGTCTCAAGCATATAGGTCAAATCAAAAAGGGATTGGGCATTTTTGGCGTTTATTCTAAAACAGCTTCTTTCTTAAAAAAAGGGACAAAAACTGAAAAAGGCACTCAAATTGATTTGGTGATTGATAGAAATGATAAAGTAATTAATTTGGTAGAAGTGAAATTTTACAACAAAGAATTTACACTAACTAAGGCGTATGCAGCACAGTTACAAGAGAAAAAATGGATATTTGAAAGTTCAACACAAACTAAAAAATTAACTACTTTGACCTTAATTACGACTTTTGGAATAAAAGAAAATGAACATAGTTTAGGTTTAATTGAAAATGTTTTGACAATAGATGATTTGTTTGAATGATGGATGTTGAATGATTAATGCTCCGCTGTTTCATACCTTTAAAGCACAAAACAGCAGAGCATTAATCATTCAGCATTTTTTAATAATTATCTTCAATATGCTGAATGAGTTCTTCTAAATTCCAAGCATTTTCAATATCAAAATCGCCGACTTTAGTACGTCGAAGTGCTGTCAAGTAACCGCCACTTTCACACGCCTTACCGAAGTCATAAGCAAGAGAACGAATATAAGTTCCTTTGCTACAATCTACTTTGAAATCAACATCAGGTAGATTTCTTTCTGAAATATCAAAAGTATTAATCGTAATTGTTCTAGGCTGCACTTCAAATTTTTCGCCCTTTCTAGCCCTTTTATACAAAGGCTGTCCATCGACCTTTACGGCAGAAAAAATAGGCGGAAGTTGTTGTATCTCACCCAGAAACTGCTGGCGAGCGGTTTCCATAACTTCTTTCGTAATATGCTCTGTCGGAAAGGTTTCATCCACATCCATTTCAGCATCATAAGAAGGCGTTGTTGCGCCAAGGCGAATTGTTCCAGTGTATGTTTTTGGAAGTCCTTGCAATTCGTGCAATCGCTTCGTAAACTTTCCTGTACAAATAATCAAAAGTCCTGTTGCCATTGGGTCTAAAGTCCCCGAATGTCCAACTTTTAATTTTTTTACGCCTAATTTGTGCTTCAATTTGTAACGAATTTTATTCACCACATCAAAAGAAGTCCATTCTAACGGTTTATCAATCAGCAATAAAGCACCTTTTTGAAAGTCATATTGCTGGCTCGGCTCTACATCCATACCAACCCATATATAATTGCCAACGCACCTACGGCGAAGCAATAGATTGAAAAATAAGTCAATTTACTCTTCTTAACCAATTGTATCATCCAAACACAAGCGGCTAATCCAGTCAAAAATGCAGCAATAAAACCAAGTGATAATGGAAGCATATCCACTGATTCACTACTAATATCGCCACTTAATATATCTTTTGCCATTTTTCCTAAAATCAATGGAATAACCATTAAAAATGAAAAACGAGCTGCTTTTTCTCTGTCAATTCCTAACAATACCGAAGTAGAAATAGTTGCTCCTGAGCGCGAAATACCTGGCAAAATCGCAATTGCTTGCGAAATACCAACGATTAGAGCTTCTTTGAAACCAACCTTTTTATCAGTATTTTTAGCTTTATCAGCAAAATATAAAAGTACTCCAGTCACCAATAACATAAATCCTACTAGAATAATTTGACCTCCAAAAAGGCTTTCTATTTGGTCTTCTAAAAGCACACCAACAAGTGCCGCAGGAATCATTGACAAAACAATTTTTAAAGAAAATTGGAAGGCTTCATTATTTTTAAATTGAAAAAGTCCTTTCAAAATCTCTAAAATATCCTTTCTAAAAATCACAATAGTACTAAAAGCCGTTGCAGCATGAAGCGTTACGGTCATGATTAGACTTTCTTCACCAACGCTTTTGTCACCCAAAATCAGTTTCGCTAATTCCAAATGCCCACTACTACTTACAGGCAAAAATTCTGTCAGACCTTGAATGATGCCCAACACGATTGCATTAAAAATATCCATTATTTAGTTTTTTAGAAGCGGGAAGCGAGATAAGGCGTGAACTTTTATTCACCGCTATAATATCTCGCTTCTCGCAGTCCGAAGGACGGTCTCGTTTCCCGCCTCTTTTTTATCCTTCCGTTGTCAAAGCTGGTGTTTCTGCTGGCTTAGATTTTCTAAAAATTGCTACGATTTCTACAATCAAACCTAAAAGAATGACGATTGGAGCTAATGTAATTCTTCTAAAACTATAGATAGAATCAGCATCCCAAGTGTTCGGGTCTGCCATTTCTCCGCCATTCATGAGCATCATACCGATAATAATCAATACCAAACCGCCAATCATTAAGATATAATTATCACGACCAAAAACCATATCCGCTGGAGTATTTTTCTTGGTTTTCTTGCGCGTTTGAGGCGTTGGACGCTGACGTGAGCCAGTCGTTTTGACTACTTTTGGGTTAGTCGTATTTCTGTCTTGATGTTCAGTTCTTCTTGGCGCAGGACGCTTATTTCTCTTTTTACTCATTTTTAATATTGATTATATAAAAAATCGATTGGATTCTTCGTTTTACTTTTTTTAAGAAAAAACTAAATTAAAAAAGCTATTATTAAAAGCATCTTTTTTTTAAAAAGACATAACTCTCTTAGTGAAGAAAAATAACCTACCCAATCTAGCTTGTTATTTTCCTTTTTAAGAAAAATAACGTTACAATATCGGGTAGCTTATTTATTTCCTACTCCCTAAAGTCAGCAAATTTAAGATAAACCTTTCTATTTTTATGAATTGCAGTTTATTAAACTTTTTCTAAAATGTAATAATGAAATGTTATTACCTCTTTTTGTGTGAGATTTAAGGGTTTTAAGATGGCTTTTTTATTATTTTTAGATGTTTTTTATAAAAACAAAAAAATAAAATCATGAAAGTTGGTTCAATATATATTATAGTATTGTTTTTTTTATGTTTAAATCTTTCGTCACAAGCTCAACCTGACAAAAAAATGCAACAGCCAGATAAACCAAAAGCAGAATATCAAGATAAAAAATATCAACCTAAGGCTTCAACGGTTAATATCCCGATTAATATTAGCATGAAAGGGCTTCAAAAGTCGATTAATGAAAGTCTTGATGGGCTGATTTATGAAGACAAAAGCTATACGGACAATGATGGAGATAATCTAAAAATCAAGGTTTGGAAAAAGGGGACAATCACCGTGAAGGCAGAACCTGATGCTTTTGAGTATTATGTGCCACTCAAAATATGGGCAAAAGTGCGTTACGGTGCATTTGGAGCGTATGCTTACCAAGAAGTAAAAGGAAGTATTGCCTTGAATTTTACTACAAATTACGAAATCAATCGAAAATGGGAAATGGCAACAATTACCACTCTGACTGATTACAAATGGATAGAAAAGCCAACCATTAAGGTTTTTGGTAGTGATTTGTCGGTGCAGTCGATTGCGAATAGCCTTTTGAGTTATAATAAGAAAATGCTTGAAACGACAATTGATGACCAAATCAAAGCAAATATTAATATTCAACAAAATATTCAGGATGCTTGGTCGATGCTTCAAGACCCCGTGAATGTGAATGAAGATTATAATGTTTGGCTCAAATTAACACCCAAAAGTATTGCTATGTCGCCGATTGTGACTAAAAACAATGCCATTTCAAGTATTATAGGTATTCAATCTTTGGCGGAAGTCGTGATGAGTAAAGACGCTCCAAATATTGTCAAAAGCACTAAATTACCTGCTTTTAACCGCCCAGAAAGCGTTCCTGATTCTTTTGAAATTAGTTTGAGTTCGCAAATTCCTTATATGGAAGCCGAAGAAGCAGCTAAAAAAGAACTAGTCGGACAGACTTTCAAGCAAGGGAGAAGGCGAAAAGTAACGATTAAGAATATCAATATTTATGGTCAAGATGATGATATTATTATTGGAGCTTTTCTTGAAGGTAGCTTCGACGGAACGATTTATATGCGCGGACAACCAGTATTTGACCCTGTGACTTCTACGGTTAGTATCGAAAACGTGGATTATGATTTAGATACTAAAAATAAATTATTTAAAGGAGCGAACTGGATCTTTCATTCGACCATTCTCAAAAAAATGAAACCTTATTTGACTTTTCCGCTAGAGGATAATCTAAAAGATGCGAGAGCAATGGTCGAAAAGGAATTGAAGGAATATGAATTGATGAAAGGTGTTGTCATGAACGGAAAGTTGAGCGAATTGATGATTGAAGCAGTAGAAGTCACACCTGAAGGTATTCGAGTCATTGTATTGACGAAAGGTAAAGTCAAAATGAAAATTGATGGATTGAGTTTTTAATAGTGGAAACAGAAAAGTGCTTTTGTTGGTTAAGAGAGGATGTGAAATGGAGGAATAACAAATTATCGGAATAGGGACGAAGAACATTTGCGAAATCTAAGAGATTTGGCAAATGGGCTGCGTGAAAAAGATTTGCCAAATCTTTAAGATTTCGTAAATCTAATATGCGACAACCTGTTACGCACTCTGTAAAATAACATTAGGTTTTTTATAAAAATTGACTTATAGTTAAAAAGCTTGTATTTTAGGTTATATATTAAGTTTGGTAAATTAAGCTTTAGGTACTTAAAAGAATTTTTACAAAAACCAAAAGAGAATATCAAATAAACGAATATGGAAATCAAATTAGGAAAAGGTGTCTTCAAAATAGAGAAAAGTTCTAAATTAATTGGACTCAAGCAACATAAAACGCGTGGTGTAGAAGCTATGCCTAAGGAACAAACAACGACCAAATTAGAGAAATTAGGTGGTTTTAAGGTTTTAGAAATAGATGAAGATGTCGAAGATGTCAACGAAAAATTAGATACAATTCGAGAAGATGCCGATGTAGAAATCGGAACTCACGTTTATCATATCGAAGGCAGTGACCGACCGCTCGTACCTACGGGAGAGATTTTGATTATTTTTCATCATAATGTAGATGAAGAAGAGCAAACTTTGGTATTTGATGAATATTATTTGGAATTAGTAGAACGAAGAGGTAAAGACCGAGTGATTGTTAAGGTAACTTCAAAATCCCCAAATCCAATCAAAACGGCAGGTTTATTAACTAATTTTTCGTTGGTGCGCGCTGCAGAGCCTGATTTGGATACCTTGGTTGACCATTATGCTTTGTCTGCTGTTCAAGATTCTTTATTTGAACAAGAATGGCATTTGGAGAACAAAGGTTACATTCCTGGAGATAATTATCCTATAAAAGCGGGCGCAGATGCCAAAGTAATTGATGCCTGGAAACGCTTAGGAAATCGAGGTTCTTCCGATATTACGATTGCAATTGTAGATAATGGATTTGATTTGAATCATCCAGATATTTCTAACAATATAACGAAACCGTTTGATTTTTGGACGAATTCAAGTCGTTTTAGTGCAGATGGTTTTGGTTTTTCGCACGGAACGCCGTGTGCTGGTGTTGCCTTAGGGCGTGTTAATGGTACTGGAATGGTTGGTGCAGCACCGAATTCTAAGTTTATGCCATTGAGTGGAACGTCATTTGGTTGGCGAGCAACGGAGAACATTTTTAACCATTGTATAAAGAACGGTGCGGATATTATTAGTTGTTCTTGGGGAACGACGGATGCGAGTTTCGCGCTTAATTCTATGAAAGAAGCTGCAATTACAAAAGCTGCAACGGAAGGTCGAAATGGTCTGGGAAGTGTGGTACTTTTTGCGGTTGGGAATGATGACTTGGATTATGTGAGTTATTATTCGGTGCATCCTGATGTGATTGCGGTGGCAGCTTCTACTAGTCGCGATGAACACGCTTTTTACTCTAATCGCGGAGCAGAAGTAACGATTTGCGCGCCTTCCAACGGTGATTGGCCGATTATCGCGCCTAAGGCTTCTTGGGATACAGGTCATTGGTTTGATGGTCGTTCTAGAAGTTCGCAGCATAAGCATTTTGGAGGTACGTCAAGTGCAACGCCTTTAGTTGCTGGTATTTGCGCGCTGATGCTTTCGGCTAATCCTAAATTGACGGCAAAGCAAGTCAAAGAAGTTCTTATCAAAACAGCAGACAAAATTGGTCGAGCAAGTGATTACGATACACGCGGACACTCTGTAAAATATGGTTATGGTCGTGTAAATGCTGATAAAGCGGTAGCTGAGGCGATTAGAATGCGTGATAAAACGGGCGTTAATAAGCCTGTGGTTGAAGAACGTGTTCAGACAGGACAAGGTTTGTTTGAGTTTAGTGTAAAAAGACAAAAATCGGAAGGTTACGGTGTTCAAATTGGTGTTTTTGCAGAATATGGAAATGTATTAATACAAGCAGAGAAACTAGAAAAGAAGTTTCAAAAACCAATTATTGTTAATATTAATGAGCTTAATGGAAAGACCATTTATCGTATTTGTGTTGGAAAATTTCAATCTTGGAATGAAGCAAATCTGCAAAGAATCATGATGAAGCAGCAAGGAATTAATGGTTTTGTGAAGAATTTGAGCAATCTGAAATAGAATTACTGAACCCTACCTTTGCCGTCAGAACTTACGACGAACCGAAGAATTTCGAATGTAGAAGTGCTACCGCTGTTTCTGGAACTAATAGCGGTAGCATTCCGCATTAATCATTTACCATTCATCATTTTAATCCTTATATTCGCGCTCTAAATATTACAAACGTAAATACAATTAGACAAATGAAATATATAGCAATAATCGGATTAGCTTTATTAACATGGAGCTGTGGCTCAAACACTCAAAAAGGAGAAGAACAACCACAATACACAGATGCAGAAATGGAAAGCGATTTATCAAAATGCGTAAATGACGTTCAAGCTATTTTTCAAGATACCAGTTATCTAATCAGAGATAAGAGCTTCGAAATTGTATCTTCTCATGCTATAGAGAAAGCAACTTTTGAGACAGGAATGTCTATGGAATTACATCAATCTGGCTGTAAAATCCTCAAACAACGCTACCAATTTAATATTCCTATCGCTATTGATGAAAAAGAAAATGCATCATTTTGGGTTAAATTAGTCGCTAGTCAATTCAAATATATGTCTCGCATTGTTCCTCAATTTGAAGGTTATCAAAATCTAGTTTTGGCAGGCGAAGAAACGGCTCAACTTGGCGAAACACTTCAAATCACAAATGACGCAACTTACAAAATCGACAGATTCGTGCAAGGCGACGAGACAATTTTGGTGGTAGAATTTGAATTAGAAAGCTAGGAATTATTAATTAATAATTAGCAATGAATAATTAATAATTGGCTTTTGTAGTGTGAACCCATTTGTTCAAAATAAGTGTTTTCAGCTTCTTCCATAATTTAATTAAAATCATAAAACAGGCGTCCGACGCTTTCGAAGCGTCCGACGCCTAATATTCAAAAAAACAACAAAAGGAAAATTATTAATTATTAATTGATAATTATTAGGGAGTAGGAAATAAATAAGCTACCCGATATTGTAACGTTATTTTTCTTTTTAAGAAATTTAAAAAATCGTTGCATAGCATCGCTACGGAACTATTTTTTATGTTTTTTAAAATGGAAAATAACAAGCTAGATTGGGTAGGTTATTTTTTTCCTACTCCCTTAATTAAAAAAAGATGCGTTTAACAACATTAGAAATAAAAGGATTTAAGAGCTTTGCGGAGCGAACGGTCATCAATTTCAATGAAGATGTCATTGGGATTGTTGGACCAAATGGTTGTGGTAAATCTAATATTGTTGACGCAATGCGCTGGGTACTCGGTGAGCAAAAGAGTAAAGAATTGCGTTCTGAGAAAATGTCTAGCGTTATTTTTAATGGTTCAAAAAAGAAACGACAAAGCGGTGTCGCAGAAGTTTCTTTGACGTTTGAAAATACAAAAAACATCCTTCCAACTGAATTTGGCGCAGTTACCATTACTAGAATCCTATTCAGAAGCGGCGAAAGTGAATACCGTATTAATGGCGTTCAATGCCGTCTCAAAGATATTACTAATCTATTTTTAGATACAGGAATTGGTTCAAATTCTTATGCCATCATCGCCTTGAATATGGTTGATGATTTACTCACCGACCGCGAAAACTCTCGTAGAAAACTATTTGAACAGGCGGCTGGAATTTCTAAATACAAAAAAAGAAAACGCGAAACACTCAATAAACTCAAAGGTACTTCTGCCGATTTGGAACGCGTTGAAGATTTATTATTTGAAATAGAAGGCAATCTAAAACGTCTCGAAAAAGAAGCCAAACGTGCTAAACGTTACCTAGAAATCAAAGAACAATACCAGAATTACGCCATAGAATTAGCCGTTCATCAATTGAATGCTTACAAAACGCGCTATAAAGTTCTTGCAAACTCTTTACAAACCGAACAAGCCAAATATTTACAATTACAAGGCGAAATTCACACGCGAGAAGCTGGATTAGAGAAATCTAAACAAGCCAATTTAGATAAAGAGAAAAAACTAGCCGAAGAACAAAAAAAAACCAAAAAGATTTTTCGGAAAAATCGGGGAAAAAAAAAAGACAAACAAAAAAGGAAGAAAATAGCCGAAACGGCTCAGAGGGCGAATTTCTGTATTAATTTAGAAGGTTGAGTCTAACTATGTGCCGCCCTTGGCAGTCGCAAAGCCAAAAGAATCAATGAGTTTGAGGAGTCATCAACGGGAGGGTAAAGAGTCGTCAACGGGAGATTAAAAAGATCAAAACGGAAGAAGGCAAACAACACGCCTATTAT
>CAKZLT010000070.1 GCA_937127195.1 uncultured Saprospiraceae bacterium | reverse complement strand
AAAACCTATAAGGTTTGATTGAAGTTTGATATAACCTATTTTTTAAAAATATCAACCAACCTAAATCATATAGAGCCAATAACGAAATTATATATTATAAAAATCCATTTCTTTTTTTAATTCCTTTTTTACACCAATCAAATAGTAAAATAAAAGTGAATACGTATATTTTCTAATATATTACACTTTGGTTATCTTATTTTTTTATAAAAAATAAAAAACCATACAAAGGCAAAAATCAAAATGAACCTTAATCCTATTTTGGGAATTGTATTCAATTTAGAGATTTAATGAAACTATAAGAATGGCTTCCTTATTTAATTAGGCTAATTTTAAATAAATGGTATGATTATTTCAATATTGGAGAATAGTAAGAGACTTTCAAAGGAAAGTAAAGCACTTAATCAACCAAACCAAATATTATAGTATTTTAAACACCATAATATTTAGTTATAGTTTTATTTTTTTTAATAGTTAAATGCAACGTTTTAAAAACAGACGGTTAATAGTTGTTGATTTTTTCTTAATAAGGTATGGCAATATTTTATATTTTTTAAAACTCTAATAACAAATCTTATACATATTGTTTTTTTTACTATTTAACAAAAAACAACTATTCAAATCAAATTTAGCACTGTAAAAATACTGTTCCCTTTATGACATTATTTTTACAAAAGAATGCAACCATCTCGAAAACATTTGCAACAAAGACTAAAAATGCTTAATATTGAAACAGATTTAAGCACTAACACGAAGAATTAAGCACTTTAACCAAATTGATATTAGATTTCACACAAATCAATATTCAAATCTTACAACACTTTTTTTAAGAAGTGAACACCAACTTTTTTGACAATAAAGGAAATATTCGGTAACAACGATGGGAAAGATAGCGCTGGAAGGCATGACTTTTTTTGCTCGACATGGTTACTACGAAGAAGAACAAGTTTTAGGAAATGAGTTCGTCGTAGATATATATGTAGAGACAAATTTAGACTCCGTAGCAATGAGAGATGATTTATTGACTGCTGTCAATTATGAAAATATCTATTTGATTGCTCAATATGAAATGAATAAACCATCTAAGCTACTCGAACACGTCGGAGCAAGGATAGCCAGTCAAGTGAAAGCAAAAGCTGGGACTATGCTTCAAACGGTTAATGTAGTTATCCGAAAAAAAAATCCGCCACTTGGTGGGCGCGTCAAATATTCCATTGTAGATAGTTCTGGGCGAATTGGTCTGGAAGGCATGGAGTTTTTCGCACCTATCGGAGCATCAGAAGAAGGTAGATTAGTTACCAACGAATTTGTAGCTAACGTTTACGTTCAAACGAATCTGAAAGGAGCTAGTCAAACGGATAATTTGAATGACACACTAGATTATGGAGCAATATTTTGGGCAACAAAAACCGAAATTGAAGAACCTGCTCAAATGCTAGAAAATGTAGCTTATCGAATTGCCGATAATTTGAAAAGAAAGTATAATCATTTACAAACTGTTGAAGTACAGTTGAGTAGAAAGCATCCTTTCCTTAAAGGGAAAGTACCAGAAGCAAGTATCGAAATGAGTTTTAATCATTCTACTTCTTGTCCTAGATGCCGTAGCAAAATGCTTTGCTATCAGGATGGCAACTGCTGGTGCAATAATTATAAGGTACTTTCAGCAACGCAGCGAATGCTCGAAATTCAGTATGGAGATTGTCTTTGTGAGAATTGCATGAGTGAATACGGGATGAAATTAGACGATTTGAAATAGATTTTTTGACAAAAGCAGTCACAAAATCAGAAAAAATAACACTTTGTTGATAGTCAATTGAAGCAACTAACTAACACCGCCAATTGATTATCAAATATTATATATAAAGCTAACTAGACTTAACACTATTTAATAAAAAAAGACTTATGGATGTAAAATTTACAATCGAAGATGTCGCTGAAAATCCAGCAATGTACTTGCCTAGTCGCAGTATTTACTGCCTAAAGGCTTATGTTGACGGGATTAATAGCCAAGAAATGACAGACGTTTGGGATTACCTAGACGGCTTTTATGATTGGTTGGTAGAGACTTTTCAACATGATGGCAAAGCCATTCCTGATGAAGTAAAATTGATTTTGCATTACGTAAGTACTGACCCGCATGATGCTTTTTATCGCTTTTTTGAATTACTTGAAAATTTCTATGAAGGTGAAGCATTATTGCCGTTTTTCAAAAAAATAAAAGAAAATCCTTATAATTACTTACCTCAAGTGAGTATTCATGCACTTTACGCTTATCTTTGGGGCGTAGATATGGCAAGTCAAGGATTATGTGATTATACAGATTTAAGTGATTTTGAAGAATGGTTGCAAGACTATTTTGAAAATGACTCTTCATGGTACAAAATCTTATTGTTGTATTCTCAAGATGAATTTGGTGCATTGCAACAATTCAATACTTTATACGAAGAATTTACAACTCGTCCAATGCATGTCTCGGATGGTGAAGCACCTTCTGCTAGATAGAATTAATTGAGTTAAGTATGTTTTTATAAAATGCTTGTAAGGTTCAAACTTTACAAGCATTTTCTATTCTAGAATATCCTCTTTCAAAAGCATACAAAAGCCATCTATCAAAACGCTATAAAAAACACTCTGCGCACTCTACTTCTCCCCAAACTCTGCAAGAAACAAAACCTACAAAGCAAATTTCTCCAAACTCGCAGTACTAAATACACCGCCACGCTTATTCACAAAATCAATCATTTGGTTATAAATCGTATTCGAGCGAAGTAAATCCTCATTTCCAACAACCACCAAATGCTTCCTAGCGCGTGTCAAAGCGACATTCAGCTTTCTATCCGCTTGCCCATCCGTCGAAAGAGAAACCAATGAATCTAGCTGGTCAGGATGATTTAAGCAAAGTGACAATAAAACTATTTCGCGTGCTGATCCTTGATAGCGTTCGACCGTATCGACACTAAATTGCTCATAACCTTTTCCGTAACGCTCCAAAGCCAGTTTGATTTGAGCAATCTGTGCGCGATAAGGTGTGATGATTCCGATAGTTTTATTATAGTTAATCGGCAAACCACTTGCTTCATATATTCGGCAATAACTATCCACGAGTTGAGCAATCGTTTCAGCTTCGTGTCGATTCGTCTTTCGTGTTCGGCTATCTGTGTCCGTCTCTGTAGAAGTAAAAACAAAACGATGTTGAGCCAAATGCCTTTCTAACCTCGTCGGAACTTCGGGTAATACACAGTTAGATGGCGAAGATTGGTCAACTTTGCAATATTCTGGTAAAATATGTAGCTTTTTTTCATAAAAATATTCATTCGGAAAATCCACAATATCTTGGTGCATTCGCCCTTGATACGATAACATATCAAAAGCATGTTCCCAATTATTGGCGCGACATCTCAAAAATAATCGCTCAAACAACGAATCTCGCATATTATGCAAACCAATATCATTCAAGCTCGTCTGCCAAACCTTAGAATCTTCTGTGTCTTGCGTCACAACAGCAGGCAGTTGCTTGTGGTCGCCAACTAAGATAAATTTCTTAAAATGTGGTAACAAACCAACTAGCATAGGCTCTAATATTTGTGATGCCTCATCAATAATCACGGTATCAAATTGCTTTAGATATAGCAAATCTTGCTTATTTGACATAGAAGAAACCGTTGCTACAAATATTCTGTGGTCGTTGATAATGGCTTGTAATTGAGCGCGTTTATCTACGTTTTCTATTTTTTTATCAAATAAGTTATCATGGAAAATTGGATTAGAAGAATAGCGCGAACCGATACGGATATATTCCTCTTTTATAAAATCACCAATACTCTGAATCGCTTCGCAAATCTCATCTACTGCTCTATTCGTATAAGCCAACAAAAGGATGTCTTGACGGGTGTTTTTCATCAAATAGGCCACCAAATTACGAAGCATAACACTTGTTTTTCCTGTTCCTGGAGGTCCCCAGAGTAAAAAATAATCTTTTGCTCCGATTGCTTTTTTGAGAATTTGCTGTTGTTGCTCGGTCATTCCATCTGCCAAATCTCCCAATTTGATTTGGTCAATATTAGGATTTTTTTCGGGAGCAGAAAGCGTTAAAAGTAGATTTTTTTGACGTTGAGAAAATTGTAAAAAGGCAAATAAACCACGATACATAGCATTAAAAGAATGATCCATTGTGTCGTGTTCAATAATCCAGTTTTGCTCCAAGTTTTCAAAAATACTATCATTAAATTGCTTAGAACGCAATTTCACGGTCACTGTTTCTTTCGAAATTTCAATGATAGTACATTTAAAAATTTGGTTAGAAAGTGCCGTTTCTCCACGTTCTGGCGCATCACTCGGATACAAAATGGCAATATCTCCCATTCTGAAATTCGCCAAATGATTGGTCTTTATTTCATCCTTTTCAAAAACAATTAATGGCACTTCCTCTTTCGCTTGATTGCCTTCTTCTTGAACTTTTAAATGCGCTATAATTTCAAAATTATCATTTTTTAAGTTGAAATGATTGAGCCAAAGTGCTGCCAAACCATTCATGTTTTCGATGCCTTGAATACCAGTTTTAGCCAATTGATGTTCGCGAGCAATAAAGCTCGTAAATGCCAAAAGGTAATTCCTTTCGAGCGTAGAAATGCCCCTAAACACCTTATGAAAATGTGCTAAATCCCTTTTAGAAAAGCCCGTCCATTTCGGAAAATTTGCTGGACTTAACCAGTCCAAAATAGTCATTGTTTTATCTTTTTGACTATGCAAATTAACCAAACTTTGCTCTATCGCCACCAATTGATTACGAACTCGAACGCCTTCGTTTTGTTTCGATTTAATGGCTGGTGCAAATTTGAGTTGGTCTAAATCTAGCTTAGAATACAAGATGTAATTTCTTGGATCGCTTTGCTGAAAAACCGATTTTATCAACAAATCATACAACAGCGCTTGCATATAATGGCTTTCGCTAATGCCATGAATATTTGCCATAAATGGCTTACCACTTTTTAACTCGACGATAGCCGAATTTTGGGCATTTCTCTGATTTTCGTACCAAATATCCAAACGACCTTGCAAGCCGTATTTTTCAGAAAAAAACGTTGGCTCCAAGTAACAGTGCTTCGGTTCTATGTCATTACTCCGAAAACCAGTTTTAACCATTTCACGCAAATGGCTAAAATGTTTACGTGATTGATGATAGATTTCTTTGATTTGACGGTCATCAAAAGTCGTAAAACCTATAGGATTCCCTCTAAAAACCTGTGGAAATATTTTAGTAAAATCAGCATCCGAATCACTCATCAACTCATCTAACAAAAAGTTAGCAATATTTCCGACAGAAAGCGGAATCGAATTATCATAAGGCAAAAATTTCTTCAATAAATACAAAGCTGGTTCAGCTTTTCTTGCCGAAAAACAATTTGCAATCGCCGAAACATCCATTAAGTAATCAGGTTCTAATACCAAAATATTCGGGTAATAAACACCTTCTTCATCAATCGAAATTTCGAGTAAATTGAGTGTCGCGTGTCCTTTCCACGTTTTTTTAATAGAAGAAATAGTTGGATTAAAAGACTCGTTAATACCCGTTTGATTGTATTTGACATGAATAAGTTTGTCCACTATTGCTTCATCTTGACATACTAAAACTTCTTCTTTTTCGAGTACTTCGAGTACCATCACGCGAGCACGTTCCAGGTAAGATTTAACTTCAATCGGTGATTTTTGATAGAAGCCTTCTTTCGGTAAAACGCTTTGTAAGTCGGCAGGAATAGCAACACCATAAACGGCTTGTATGGTTTCGCTTAATCCCTTTACACCCAAGTCATAAAAAACGCTTTCATAGTTCTCTCCTCTAAAAAAAACATCTTGCGCCCGTTTTCTGAACTCATGCACGAACCATTGAACGTCCTGTGGCACATCAAATTTGTGGCAAGCAAAAGCTATCCGCGCGAACTGCGTAGAGAATTGTAATTTTTCTTTTTGGGTAATAAATACAAACACTTTATTCAAAAAGGAATACAACTCCTCAAATTTAATCGCTTCTTCAAGTCCTTCATTTTGAGATTGCTTGAGTATTTCTTGGTAAAAAGTAGCTGCAACTTGTTGGTCGTTCATGTAGATTTGATAATAAAAACATTAAAAACTATTCCTAATTTTCACTCGCTCTAATTAATTAAAATTCTTCAATCTTTTTTTCCAAATCTTATTAATTTCTTTTCCAATATCAGCAAATTCTTCTACTGAAAATTCATCTGTTTTTGCGTTATTACACCAATAGCAACAGTAAGCTAGATTTTCGATGTTATCATAAGATTCATTTGGCTTTTTTCTTTCAAGCTCTAATTTTTTTCCACGATTTTTTAATCTTTTCGTATTAATTTGATTAACCTCTATCAAATGTTTAATTTCAACTTCTGTAATTCCACAATAACAACATTTCCGTTCCATTTCAACGAATCTTTTATGAAACACCCAAAAATCCGTGTCTTTAAATTTTTTTCGCCAGATTTTTCTAATATTTGAAATTTCTTCTCTCGTAATTTTAAAATCATCCCACCATTTTGAAACTTGCTTTCTATCTACGCCTAATTCTTTTTCAATATCAGCATATTTCATTTGCTTGACTACTGCCAAATCCAAAAAACTCTTTTCAGTATCAGTCATTATTCTTTTTTTTATTCAAATATGCCACATAATTCGGCTCTTCTATTTCTTTTAAAAATAAAACAGAACGATTAAAAAGGTACACCCAACAGGACAAAAATGATTGATTTTCTAATTGAATCGGAATAATTTGACGCACATATAACTCATCATCAACACCTTCATACGGGTCTAATACATCTAAGATTTGATCCATATCATTCATTTCGAGTATCTGCCCTTCAACTCGTTTATCCGTATTATCATCATGTATCAAAGCAGGATAAGTTCCCACATCATAAAGCCGTCCTTTGATATTTCCATCACAAATGTAAGTCGCATTTTGTTGTAAAAATTGAGCCATCGGGTTCTCAAACTCACTTCTCAATGTACCATATACAAAAAGATATTTACTCACTTGGTTTCTTGATTTTTTGGTTATGAATGTTTAGTCAAACCGTGTCGATTTTAAAAACCGACACGATTTACAACTAATACTTCGGTGTTCTAGCATAAACTTCAGGACATTTCTTTTCCATTAATTTTCTAGCTTTTTTATTAAAAGCTGCCTTAGTTGCTTTTTCGCCATAATATTGCTTCTTTTCTTCCGCACAAGCGCGCGATTCTTCCAATACATTTTCAGCCATTAAAGTCACATTTGCCAAACTATCCGTCAAGCCTTGCACCTTCAAAGTATCTTGCAAATTGGCAATATCCGCCATCGGCTGCCAACATTCGCAATAATCAGCCGCCGCTTTTCGAGCTGTTTTTCTACAACTAAAAGCCGTCAAACTCAAAAATATAATTAAAATAAAGTGTGTTGATTTCATATTATTATTAATGATGAATGCTGAATGCGGAATGTTAAATGCTCCGCTAGTAGTTCAAACAGAAACAGCGGAGCATTCAACATTCATCATTCAACATTACGCATTCAAAAACATTTTTTCTCCAGTTGCCAATGCTGCACTAGTCATAATATCCAAATTTCCAGCATACTTTGGCAAATAATGTCCAGCTCCGACAACTTGTAATAAAACCGTCGTTTTCAAGCCATGACGATAGCCCAAACCTTCTATAAAAACAGGTTTATCTTCCGAAATATCATCAAATTGTACCTCTTGATGTAAGGTATATCCAGGCACGTATTTTTGAACTTCCGCAACCATATCATGGACACTTTGACGAATTGCCTCACGGTCTCCTTGCTCACTCAATGTAAAAACAGTGTCTCGCATTACCAAAGGCGGCTCAGCAGGATTAAGAACGATAATTGCCTTTCCTTTGTCTGCATTACCTACTTTTTCGATAGCCAAAGCTGTTGTTTCTGTAAATTCATCAATATTCGCACGAGTTCCAGGTCCAGCAGATTTGCTCGAAATTGAAGCTACAATCTCTCCATAATGTACTTTTGCAACACGCGAAACAGCCGCAACCATCGGAATAGTCGCTTGACCTCCACAGGTTACCATATTGACGTTTTGCCCCAAATCACTATCAAAATTGACCGCAGGAACAAGGTAAGGACCAATTGCCGCAGGTGTCAAATCGATAATTCGTTTATCGGTATCTTTTACAAATTTGAAATTATAGTGATGCGCCTTAGCAGAAGTTGCATCAAATAATAATGCGATTTCCTTCCATTCTGGCATTTCTATTAATCCCGTAATTCCTGTATGACAGGTTTTTACGCCCATTCTTCTCGCTCTTGCCAAACCATCCGAATCAGGGTCAATTCCAACCATGACGGACATTTCTAATGCTTCCGAATTACGTAAGATTTTTATCATCAAATCCGTTCCAATATTTCCAGAACCAATAATGGCTACTTTTGTCTTTTTCATAGAAAATGGTTGTTTAAATATGGTTTACATTATATTTTGGGTGATGTCGTTTTAATATGATTTACATCATATCCTAAGAAATTCCGTTCTTTGGGAGTTTATTTTTTTTATAAAAAAGAAACCGAAACACTACCTAGTCCGTCAAAATTTGCGACAACTGTATCACCTGCTGCCACACTTGACATTGGGCCAAGCGCGCCCGATAGAATCACTTCACCTGCTTTGAGTGGCGTTCCGAGTGTTGCCATTTTATTGACTAACCAAAGCGTCGCGTTGATTGGAGACCCCAGACAAGCCGAGCCAATTCCAGTAGAAACCACTTCGCCATTCTTAGTCATTTCCATTTTAGAATGAACCAAATCGATGTTTTCGAGCTTTACAGGTCGATGACCGATTACATAATGGCTTGCTGAAGCATTATCTGCGATAGTATCTGTTATCTTTATATTCCAATTTTCGATACGACTTCCAACGATTTCAATAGCTGCCACAGCATAATCAATCTTAGAAAGCAATTCTGTTGTAGTCAGTTTTCTACTAGGTAAATCTTCTTTCAAAACAAAAGCAATTTCCGCTTCTACCTTTGGTTGCATCAATTCTGACATGGCAATAGAATCCCCATTCAAAACTTCCATTGTATCCAACAAAATACCAAAATCTGGTTGGTCAACTCCCAATTGCGCTTGAACCGCTTTAGATGTCAATCCGATTTTACGTCCAGTAACTCGCGCACCTTTTTTTATTAAAAGCTGATTATTCAAATCCTGAATAGCATACGCCATTTCCAAATCTTCTACGCCTATAGTTGTTCTTAACGGCTCACAAGCCGTTCTTGTAGAATAAGCATCTCGAAGTTGTTGTGCTAATGTTTCTATTGTATTCATCCTTTTAAGGTTGGTATTTTTATAAAAAAAATAAATCCGCTTTCTTTTTTGAGCATCTGCCACGAATTTAATTAAAGTATTAAAATTTAGATGCAAAAAATCAATATAAAATTATTTTGTCTGTTCGGTTCTTAGATTTAACTTAAATTTACAGGAGCTTTTTATAAAAAACTAAATTACATCCAAAAATATCTCACCACATTATTATCAAATAAGCAAAATACCATGAGATTTACTTTTCTTTTTGTGTTAACTATTTTTATTTTTTTACAAAAAGCTACCGCACAGGAAGCCGCTTTAATTGGTTTACCTATGATAGGCGCAGTGACACAAACAACGGCAGAAGTCCTTGTAATGACGAAAACGAATGAGGAATTGGTCGTCAAATATTGGTCAAATACTGACACCATCACAGCGCATTTTCAATATTCAGATGTAGATAACCTTTCTAAATTTAAGCTGTATTATTTCAAATTTCAGCTCAAAAACCTTAAAGCCAATACGAAATATCAAGTCTTTTTTTATAAAAAAAACCTTGAAAATTCTGATAAAATCACCACTTTTAGAACAGCTCCGCTAAAAAATGAAATTAAAGATTTCGCTTTCCAAATCGGTTCTTGTGCTGCCCCCTTCAAAGGATTATTTTATTTTGTACGCCCTTATAATCGTATTTTTGACGCAATGACTGAGCAATCTACCGATTTTATGATTTGGATGGGAGATAACGTTTATTACCTTCTAGGAGAATGGAATGATTATCATAAAATGATTAAGAAAAACCTTGATTATCGAACCAATAAAAAAATTAGTCGTTTTTTGAATAGTCGCCCGCAATATGCGATTTGGGACGACCATGATTTTGGACCTAATGATTCGGAAGGTCATTTTAAAAATAAAGACGAAACATTAGATATTTTTAAAAAAATGTGGGCAAATGGCAGTTATGGTTTAGATAGTGTTGAAGGTATTTTTAGTCGCTTTTCTTATTCTGATGCAGATTTTTTCATTTTAGATACACGCTACAATCGAAAAGATAGTATTCAAATGTTTGGGCAAGTACAGATGAATTGGCTCAAATCTGAGTTAAAAAATTCCACAGCTAGTTTCAAATTTATTGTATCAGGCACGCAAGTATTAGCTTTGAATAGAGGAGAACATTTTGAAAATTATCCAGAAGAAAAGGCTAATTTCATGGACTTTTTAAAAAATGAAGGCATCGAAGGCGTTATCTTTCTGAGCGGCGACACACACTATGCTGAACTAACCAAAATTGACAGAAAAAACACTTATCCTCTTTATGAAATGACTTCTTCTGCCTTGACGAGTGCTTATTTTCCTGGAGGTGAATCACATAACCCTTACCGTGTTCCAAATACTTTTTGGTATAAACGGAATTTTGGAAAAATTAAAATCGAAGGTGCAAGTGAGAATAGAATTTGCCATTTGGAATTGTATAATAAACGAGGTGAATTAGTTTGGAATTATAGCATTAAGGCAAGTGATTTGAAAAATTACTAATTATAACGCTTTGCAGTGAAAGGTAAATAACTCTGAAGGAGTTCAACAATATAGAATAGCCTTTTTTGAGTGTACAACTCTTTCAGAGTTGGTGTTCACATAAATTACAGACCACGGGTTTCCACCCGTGGCTACTCATATTCAACCCTTTCAGGGTTGCTAGACGTGAATTCCACTATCACTGCAAAACGTTATAATCAGAAAAATTAAAGATATTTTTGTTTTACTTCTTTTAAAATGACTGAAAATTTTAGCATTTTTATTCAAAATCATCTATAAATTATCATGGTAGAAAAAATAATAAAAATACTATTAGCGGAAGATGACCCAAATTTTGGGTTGATGCTCAAAGGCTTTTTGGATTTGAATGACTATCAAGTTGTTTGGACAAAAAATGGTCATGAAGCCCTGATAGCTTATCAAAGTCAATCTTTTGACTTGTGTATTTTTGATGTGATGATGCCCAACAAAGATGGCTTTTCGTTGGCTAAGGATATTAAAAAACTAGGAAATACTACGCCTATTCTGTTTTTGACGGCGCGCGCCATGAGAGAAGACAAAATCAAAGGTTATCAATTAGGAGCAATTGATTACCTAGTAAAGCCTTTTGATCCAGAGATTTTAATTTTGAAAATCCAAGCCATTTTACGTCAAACGGCAAGTGAGACTACCGAAAAAACTACTTTCAAAATTGGTAGTTATATTTTCAATTATCCTAAAAGGCAGCTTATTTTAAATCAAAAGACTCAAAAGTTAACACCAAAAGATGCTGATTTGCTTCAGTTGCTTTGCGAAAAACAAGGAAAGGTTTTGACTAGAGAGGAAGCTTTAATCAAGATTTGGAAAGAAGATAATTATTTTACTGCGCAAAGTATGAATGTTTTTATTTCAAAGCTCCGAAAGTATTTGAATAAAGATACTTTGCATCATATAGAAATTGAAAATTTACATGGAAAAGGATTCGTTTTGGTGGTTCAAGCTATTTAATGTTTGCACAAAAACAGCATTTCTCTAGCCCCTTGACCTAAGCCTAAGCGTTTTTGTTCCGCTTCCGAAAAGGTCAATCTATAATCTAACGCTTCTACTTCAAAACCTTGAGTTTTCAACCTTTGCCCAAAATCCAAACCATGTAAACGAGTTAAATCATCTTCCCCGTAATTCTTAAGACGTTCTTCTGGCGTTTTAATCGCTTCGTTTTCGTAAGTTTTTCTGTTATTCAAATCAATAACCGTCATTACAATTGCTAATCCGTCCTTTTTTAATACGCGTTTCATTTCTCGAATTGCCAACCCTTCATCAGGAACGTGTCCGAGTACATGAGAACAAATAATCAAGTCAAATTCATTCTCTTCGTGAGGAATTTGAGTAATATCCATTTGATAATCTGCCAAATCTGGATTCAAATCAGCTCCGATATAAGTCAACTTTTTAAGCTGTTTCATTCGTTTTTCGAGCGTGCGCTCTGGCGCGAAATGCAAAATTTTCCACTTTTTTTCTTCTATGTTTAAGACTTTCGTCAAATATAGCCACAGCACGCGATTACGCTCTAAGGCGTTGCAACGCGGACAAACGGCATTCTCTCGAGGAACATTTCCATAAGTCAAAAAGGTAGAAAATGTACCATTACAACACGAACATTTAACCTTATCTCCTCGATATTGTAAGGCACGAAATCGAAAGGAAAAGAAATGAACATCGTTGCGTTGTCGCTCTGAAAAAATGGATTTGTATATTTTTTTTAACATTTGTTTTTTTTTAGAAGCGAGATGTTATAGCGAATTATAAAAGTTTCACGTTTTATCTCGCTTCTCGCAGTCCGAAG
>CAKZLT010000069.1 GCA_937127195.1 uncultured Saprospiraceae bacterium | reverse complement strand
GCTTAATTTTTTAAGCACTTTTTAATAAAAAAATAAAGTTGTATAATGGTGCAACTTATTTATTTTTCTTCACTAAAAGATTAGATAATCAAATTTTACCTCTTCGAATAAATTCAACAGTACTAATTAACACCAATAAGGAAATAATTTATATTTATGAGATATATAATAATCATTAGTTGCCTTTTGTTTAGCACTCACAGCATTGCCCAGAATCAAATTGCCATAGAAAGCTGGCGAACTCACTTTCCTGTCAATCAAATGGTCAGTGTTACTCAAAGTGCTACAACTGTTTATTATGCCAGCGAGCAAATGATTATCGCATTAGACAAAGAAGAACGGTCGATTCGAAGGATAGATAAAGTAAATGGATTGAGTCAAGTCGGTATCAAAGTGATTAGATATTACTCAGAAATGGAACTCCTTCTGGTTGCATACAAGGATGGTAACATAGATGTTGTAACCGAAACTGGAATTACTAATATAGCAGATATTAAACGCTATTCGTTGATAGCGGACAAGAGTATTTATCATATTCACTTCAATGGTACTTTTGCGTTTTTGTCTTGTTCCTTTGGTGTTGTCCAATTAGACTTGGAGAACAACGAAGTCAAAAATACCTTCTTGACCGATAATTTTGATGTCAATGCAAGTTACATTTGGAATGACACCATTTTCATTGCTACCGAAGCTGGTATTTATCAAGGTAACCTTAATTTGAATTTGGGAGACTTTACCAATTGGAGTCTTCATGGAGCATCTAAGGGGATTTCGGGTAGTTATTATTCCAATGTAATGAGCTTCTTTGAAGGAAAACTATTTGCTAATATCAATGATGCACTCAAGTATTATGACGGCAGTGATTGGAAAGATTTTGAAAGTAGAACTGGGAATAATGAGCCTACAACCCCCAATTTTATCAGGTTTGATGACTATTTGAATATGGAACCATCTTTGGATGGCAAAAAACTGATGCTTGCAACCTCCCTTTCTATTACAGCTATTGATCCTGACGGATTGGCGAAAACATTTTTTGGTTTAGTCCAAAATCCACGTCAATTGATTAGAGATGGTAATGAAATGTATTTTGCTGATCTTTCAAAAGGTGCAGTTATTCTCAAAAATTTTGTGTTTACACAAGTAACAGCTAATGCCCCTTTCTCTAAAAATATAAACCAAATGGCTTTTCAAAATGACGAACTTTGGATCAGTTCAGGTGGTGTAAATAGTGCTTGGCAATCCTTGAGTCGTTCGGAAGGTTTATTCAACTGGAAAGATGGTATTTGGAGTGTTAAAAACCCTTCTAATACGGACTCTCTCAAAGGTGTTTGGGATATTATACCTGTGGTATTTCACCCTTCTAATGGCAAAGTATATGCTGGATCTTATCGAAGAGGATTAGTAGAGATTGATGGTGATAATGTTCGAGTATATGGAAAAGATGATTCCGTTTTGAGTACTCCTCCTCTTGACCCGAATACAACGCGTGTCACAGGATTGGCTTTTGACGAAGAAGAAAACCTATGGATTAGTAATTATGAAGCCCTCAAGCCTGTGGTTGTTTTTAGAAGTAATGGCACATGGGAGAGCTATCCATTGCCGAGTGCATCAAGCCAAATTGCAGAAATGGTCATCGATAGAAATAATAATAAATGGATGGTTGTAGCGCGAGGAACTAAAGGATTAGCTGTTTTTAATGAAAATGAAATAGTTTCTGGTGGTGTAGATAACCGTTATAGAATCCTAACTACGGCTAATAGTGAACTCCCTTCCAATTCGGTCAACTGTCTTGCTGTTGATAAAGATGGAGATGTTTGGGTTGGAACATTAGAAGGTACAGTTGTGTTTGAATGTGGTAGCCAGTTATTTGACACAGATGGTTGTGCTGGTAGAAAGGTTATTGTAGAAGAGGATGATTTTGGAGAATATTTATTAAAAACAGAAAATGTTACAACTATTGCGATAGACGGAGCAAATAGAAAATGGTTTGGAACAAACAATGGTATTTTTGTACAATCACCTGATGGTGAATCAACCGTTTTTCGTTTCACGGAAGAGAATAGCCCCTTACCAAGCAATAATATTATAGATATTGCTATCAATGGCAATAATGGAGAAGTTTTTATTGCAACAGAAGCTGGTTTGGTTTCATATCGCTCTGATGCTGTTGACGGTGAAGATGTACACGCTCCTGAGGTTTACGCTTATCCTAATCCTGTGCGACCAAACTATGAAGGTCCAATTGCAGTTAAAGGTTTGGTTGAAAATGCTAATGTAAAAATAACCGATATTAGCGGCTCTCTAATCTTCGAAACAACGGCACTTGGTGGACAAGTCATTTGGGATGGTCGTGATTATAATGGTAGAAAAGCCGCTTCTGGAGTTTACCTTATTTTTAGTTCAAACAATAATGGGCTACAAACTTTAGCAACAAAAGTAGTATTGTTAAATTAACTTTGAATAAAAAATGTTGAATGTTTTATTGTTTTGTATTAAAAATTGATTTTACGCAAAGGTTATGTCCTGTAAGGACAATCTGTTTATAGCTATTATATTAAAGCATTTTGAGCGTTCCGTTAGGAACAGCCTATTTTAGAACAAAACACAGGCTGTTCTAACGGAACGTTATAAAAAGCGATTAAAAAAACTATAAACAGATGGTCTCTACGAGACATTTTCGACTTTCACTTGATTTAGTAAGCAAAAAAAAATCAAGTCTATCAATTTTCTTAGGCAGGTAAAAGCATCTCTTTTTCATTTTATTGAAAATAATGACAAATCTTATGGCTGTTTACAACAATAAATAAGCATATTTTTATATTTTTGCAGAAATTTAATTAAAGATAATCAATAGCTTTCCAATATGAATTTACACGAATATCAAGGTAAAGAACTATTAGCTCAATATGGAGTAACTATCCAAAGAGGTATCGTAGCACACACGGCTGATGAAGCGGTAGAAGCTGCCAAAAAATTGACAGAAGAAACTGGCACAGGCTGGCATGTAATCAAAGCGCAAGTTCACGCAGGTGGTCGCGGTAAAGGTGGAGGTGTTAAATTGGCTAAAAACTTAGACCAAGTTAAAGAACACGCTTCTAATATCCTTGGAATGCAATTAGTAACTCCTCAGACTTCGGCTGAAGGTAAGTTAGTTCGTAAAATTTTGATTACGGAAGATGTATTTTATCCAGGAGAAACTGAACCTTCTGAGATTTACATCAGTGTCTTGATGGACAGAGAAAGAAAATGTAATGTGATTGTTTACTCTACTGAGGGCGGTATGGATATCGAAGAAGTAGCAGAAAAAACACCACATTTGATTAATAAAGAATATGTTGACCCATTGATGGGATTACAAGGGTTTCAGGCACGTAAGATTGCCTTTAACTTAGGTATGACAGGTGTTGCATATAAAAACATGGTGAAATTCATCAGTAACTTGTATGCTGCTTTTGTTGGCTCTGATGCAAGTATGTTTGAAATCAACCCTTGTTTACATGCTTCTGATGGAAAAATCATCGCAGTAGATTCAAAGGTTGATTTGGATGAAAACGCACTTTTCCGCCACAAAGATTTGGCTGCTTTGCGTGATACTGACGAGGAAGATCCAACTGATGTAGAAGCAAAAGAGTACGGATTGAACTTTGTCAACTTAGACGGAAATGTTGGTTGTATGGTCAATGGTGCTGGTTTGGCAATGGCTACAATGGATATTATTAAACTTTCTGGAGGTGAGCCAGCTAACTTTTTGGATGTAGGTGGTACAGCAGATGCAGCTCGTGTAGAGAAAGCATTTCGTATCATTTTGAGAAACGAAAAAGTTGAAGCTATCTTAATCAATATCTTTGGTGGTATCGTTCGTTGTGACCGTGTGGCGCAAGGTGTAATTGATGCTTACAAAAATATCGGAGATATTAAAGTGCCAATCATCGTACGTTTGCAAGGTACAAATGCAGAAATCGCTAAAAAGATGATTGACGAATCTGGTTTGGAAGTACGTTCTGCTATCTTATTGAAAGAAGCAGCAGATGAAGTAGCAAAAGTAGTTGGATAATTTAATTAATAATTATCAATTAAAAATTATTAATTAAGACAAATGCTGTTTGTAAAAGGCTCTACTCTTTTTGAGTAGGGCTTTTTCTTTTTTAGAGAATGTCTAGTGGTTTAACTCATAAAGAATTATGAACTATAATTTTTGTTAGGTGAAAAAAAATCTTTACTTTTATAACAAGGAATTGCTATTATTGAAAACAGTAAAAAAGTCTAGATGACATTATTTTTACACAAAAGGACACAAATAAAAGCATACCCCCTTTGGAACATATTTATAATCAGTAAGTTATAAGTGGAAGGGTACAAGTGAGCATCCAAACTGGAGTGGACTGCGACAATTCTCCTGGAGGATATGGTGGTTGCTTTTCTAGTACAAGTGAGCATCCAAACTGGAGTGGACTGCGACTGTATTCGATTGGCTCATCGATTTTTGTTTTACTCGTACAAGTGAGCATCCAAACTGGAGTGGACTGCGACAGACTTTTTAATCTTTTCATTTATTTTTCTATTGTACAAGTGAGCATCCAAACTGGAGTGGATAGGTTCAAACGCAAAAAAGGCTTTAAGTGATTGAGTTCACTTAAAGCCTTTTTCTATCTGTAAGGGGGATTTACGAAAAGCTCCACGTTTGGCAAATACAGCTTCAAGATTTGGTCGTAGCTCACTTTTGAATAGTGATTAGGTGTTTTAAAAATAAGCTCTGAACTGAACAAAGCTAAACTTAAAAGTCTTTGAGCCGTCGGGATGTTCGACAGTGTCTCTAAACGAGGTGGAAGCAATACAGGTAATATCAGACTGTTGGAGTATGGTGACCATACGAAAGACTAGCGTCATTTCTCCCATAATATGTACTACGAATGGCGTTTCTTGTTTTGACTGTTTCAATATATTGGGAATATACTTTTGTACGATGTGCTGAATAGCTTCGGGTGTAGCTGCTGGCGGTACTTCGGGAAAGGGTATATCTTGTATTTCCCCGTACTGCACAGTAGCTACCCTGAGTTGCTCCTTACTCCACTTAGAGGAAGGATGATTCGATAAATTAATTAGCATAGTCGGGGGAATTATTGCATGTAACCATAACCAATGGCGGTTTTTGCTCCAAGTCCTTTTTCTCTTAGGGCATTGTTGAGCCAAGTTTTAGTTTTATTGAGCGTCGTGAATTGTTCATCGGACTTTACGCCAATCACAAATTGGAAAGCTGTATCTTTTCCGATAGTTAAAAAAGGAATAGGAACAGGACTTTGCCAATCGGCAGGAGGTGTCCCCTTGCCGTACCAATCAGAATAGTGAACATTCATAATGTCGGCTTCTAGCTTAATGGTAGATTGAGGAAAGGCATCAAAGAATATGACTTTACCTTGCCGAGTACCTAAGTCTTCTTCGTTTTTCTCCTTTTCTGCTTGTAGTTTATAGAAAGATTTATATTTCTTGTTTCCTATTTTTTCTTCTCCATTACAACCAAAGACATCACAAAAGACTTTATCTTGAAGTGCTGTTGCTTCATTTTCATAGACTTCCGTAGCTACATAGCTTCTCACAATACCTTTGATAGCACTTGCGGGTATAAACGGGATGCCGTAAATGTGGTGTAGGGTTAGCCCAGTTTCGTAAACAGAAGTACCTCCTAGCCCTAGCGACAAACGCCATTCGGGCGATAGCACTAGGTCTGAATGAACTCTATTCGCTCCAAGTAGTGTCGTAGCTTGACGAATATGGTTATTGTTGATTTGTTCTACTAACACTTTATCAAACCGAGATTGCTGAAATTCGAGATTGTATTTATCATCAAACTTATAATTATCATCGAATAGCCTTTTTTGTTTGAATATTTTTAAATAAAAATTTTCATCACTCTGGGCATATTTAGAAAATTTGAAATCACTTTTTTTCTGATACTGATAGCTGCTATTGTTCCTTGGTTTTGGATGAGCATTTCTCATGAGCGGAAACAATTTACTAATTCTCCACTGGTTTTTATCATTTTTAAAAAGCTCCACCAAAATTTCGCTCCCAACCGAAATTTGACCCCGCATAGGAGAACGCTCTACTTTATCTTTATAAAGCCACGGCGGTCTGTGAACGCCTTCAATAGCTAGAATCCATTTATTACCGTCTTCTCGAACTACTTTTGCTTTTTTTCTTTCGTTCA
Organism: uncultured Saprospiraceae bacterium; assembly: GCA_937127195.1. Lineage (GTDB taxonomy): Bacteria > Bacteroidota > Bacteroidia > Chitinophagales > Saprospiraceae > CAKZLL01. Next base: position 6,519 of record CAKZLT010000069.1, on the reverse strand, counting down.
TAATTTAGTCTTTTACAAAACGACGCAACCAAGTAAACAAAGCTAATACTTCGCTTTTTACCTGTCGTAGTTCGTTGTCATTTAATTCTAAAAGGGTTTCTATCAAGGCTCTGTTTCCTTTTGAGGCATTGGCTTCTAGTTTATGTTTAATCAGTTCTTGCGGTTCTTTGAGGAGCCAATCTTGAATGTCTTCGTACAATTGTTTCCAATCTCCTTTGTTGTAAGCGAAAGCAATGGTATTCAAAATACCTGTATTGACCACATAGGTAGGCAGTTTTTTTGTATTTCCGCTGTAATTATTTCCCTTTTTACTAGGGCGATTGGCGTATGTCCAAGCTGCTTTTGCTCGCTCTTGATTGATATTATGCTTGTGTAACTGTGGTGCTGGCATCTTTTAATTTGGTTTTAATGGTTTTTACAATCCCTTTTCCGAGTGTGGCACTTCCTCCTATCTGAATGACATCTTTTAAAGTGTCGGCAAAATATGTCATCACATTTTGGCTCTCTCCTGCGCCAAAATAGTCTTTTTTGCTTGGCGCAAATACATGACTTGCCAGTACCAGTGAGTACATGACGCATTCGGCAGGTAGATATTCTTCGGTGAATAATGCTCCTTTAGCGACTGTTCCTGTTTCGTTATTAATCTTGATGCGTGTCACCACTTCGGTAGAGTTTTTGACAAAATCGGCAAAAGTATCATCTTCTAGCACAATTAGTTTTTTATCCAAATCGGGTATGCCTAGCAGTTTGTTGAGTTGTCCTGCGAGCTTTGCTGCTTGCTCATTCAGCGCAACTTGACTGCAATCGAAGCTATATTCCTCTAAGATGGTTTTATTATTATTACTCAAATGAGGAGGATTAGCCACGGCTACTTTCGTTACATCTATATCAAAACCTGTTTCGATGTCCATTGAGAACTCACAAATATCTTGAAGCTCCCGTTTGAGTTTTTTTAAGACGGATGGACAGGTTGCATAGGCAAAAATTCCTTTGAGTGATTTGAGTGGAAATAGAATAATACGCGCATCTGTAAAGCCAATCGCACCCGCAAAGTCACGGCTTTCTTTGTCTTGAAATTCACCTGTGATTGGATAAGGCTTGCGTTTGGCATCTACCTCATCATAACCAAAAACGACATGAAGTTTCACTCGGTCATTGACACTCGCAGCGTTTTCTTCAAAACTTTCTCGAATAGCTCCTTTGAGTCCTGATGCTTCTATTTTTGGGTAGCCTGTGTGTTTTTCGCGCTGAATAGGCAAATCTACAATGCCCAAATCATCGCCCGTACCTGCGTGCATTGCCGTTTGACAATGTAGGAATAATGGTTTTGCTATTTTATACATGGTTTATTTTTATTTTTCTTGGTTTTGAGTTTTTTATAATTTCTTGTTTGATGTCGTTATTGAATGGTGTTTTTAAAAATATTTCGTGCTTGGCATGATTTTCAAAAGTTTTATATATATATACCGTTTGTCCTTTTTCAAAATAGTAAATTCGATTATCATTATTTCCATCTTTGAACATAGTTTTATGCTCTCGCTCGACTTTATTCTTGCTTATCCTTTGTTTTTTATCATAAAGTTTAGTTGCCAAAATTCTACTTATGTCGTTTTGTTTTTGGATAGTACTCCAAACGTCGTCAGAACAATAAAAATTGAAATACTCATTTTTATAATCCTCCCAAAAGACTAAACCTAGGGCATTTAAAGTGTAGGTTTTTCCGTTATTAAATGTTTCTAAACAGCTTTCTGCCTTTTGAACAAACGCATAATATTTGCTTCCTTCAATTTCGACTTCTTCCTCTATTTCTTGGAAGACCTCAAAATGTTCATCAAAAAGTTCATCATCACGCTTAATTGGTAAACGAGGAATTTCAATTAGACTTCCCGTTTCTTCAAACTTATAATTGATGTCAATTTTTGTCATTTGACCTAGAAGCGTCATAAAAGGAATGATACCTTTATACCCTCCTGTAATGTTTAGGATGTAATCTTTTGGGTTTGGATTTGTACCATATATTTTGTAAAACCTTTCTACTAGATTTCGTAATCCTTTTTTGAAATCCATTAGGTTTTCAACTTGTAAATCTTTAATCACATCTTGCTCATAAGTCGGATTAAAAGTAATCTTCTGTTTCCCATCGAGCCATTCCCATTCGACTATAATCTGAGCAGCCAAGACAGAAAGAACAGTATCTGTCGCTAAAAGGTGAATATTGACCTTTTCATCTTTGGCTATTTTCAGAATACTTTCTATTTCTGCGGAAGCCTTCTGGTTGGCTTTGATGGCGTTTTGTACCAGAGTTTTGAGACCTAGCCGACTTCCTCTGTCATTGATTGAGCGACTTTCAAAGGTTGCCCATTCTGAATATCGCTTTTGTTTTAGCTGCTCAAACCGTTTTTTGATTTCGTCATTTTCTCCATCTTTGGTCAAGTTGGTAAAAACTGATGTCCCGACTGTTGTTATAATAGTTTTCATTTGCTGACATAAGTTATTCCAAAGCCTTCGTGGGCTTTGTGTTCAGAAATAGATTGATAATGAAAAGTCGCTTTGACTTGTTCCATGTTCCCCTCTAGTAATTTAAAATGGTAAACTGACCCGACAGGAACGGCTTTATACATGGTCTTAGGACCTTTTTTGACGTGTTTGGTTGTTTTCATATTAAAGCCACCTATGGATATTGGCTTACCTAGTACCGCCGTTTGTAGTTGAAGTTTTAAGCCATTATAGTTTCCTCGCAGTGTAATCGGGTCTATCCATTCTGGTAGCCAACCATGGTTTTTAAAAATAGTAGGCGTTGCAATGCACAGTTTAAAATGATTATCCTCAAAGCTATCTGGCGAAATAATTTCGGTGTATTGACTATCATTAATAATAGATATAGCAGAAGCCTTTCCTTCTGCTCCGAATTTGGCTAAGGTATTACCACTAAAGTCCAGTCCTGCACACTCGACTATAATAGAAATGTTATTCCGCTTGAAGCGTTTCATGTCCACTCTATATAAGCTGCTCTGTCGAGTAGTTCTTGTTCCGAATTGTCTTCCTATACCTACTTTACTTTCATCTACCAGAAAGTCAGCATTTACTTGTAGTTGATTAACATTTCCAGTTAAATAATTTTCATACTCAAAAAAGGGTAAAAAAGAACCTTCAAACTCTTCAATATATTCTATTTCTTGCTGTATTGCTATTTTTTCAAAATTAATGTTACTGATAATTTTGTTAGCAATAGGGGACAATGTAAATGTATCAGGCTTTGTCTTTTTATCAGATTTATCTTTGATAACGTCAATTGGTGTTGGTAAAGCAATATCTGTATTAAATTCTAAGAAAACTCCTTTGATAACTAATCGCTCAGAGGCTTCAATATTTTCATCCGAAAATCCGTGTTCTTGTTGGGAAAGCCATAAGGAGCGCAATGCACCATAAATAACGCTTGGTGCAGGTGGAAAAACCCCATCAGCCCACGTTTCGTCCCCCATAGAGAAGGGTTTTCCATCTCTAAAGAAAAAAGTATCAAAAGGATTGATGCGTAATATTTGTGTTTTCATTATTTTGCGATTGACTCTCGTTTGGTAAATTGTGCGATATTTAAGGCTTGTGCGAAATTGTCAAATTCTTCCGTCGATTGAAAAATATCAAGCACGTTGTCTGGCATCGTTCCTTTTTTTTGATTGGGTGTGCGAGCGCGTTCTACTAATCGCTGAATTTCTTTTTCGGCTATTGCTGCCCCGATTCCGCCGTCTTTAGTGAAACTTGTACTTCTAAATCCCCCCAAACTATTCAACTCATTTTGAATATTTTTAATAAAAGTAGTCGAGTAGTTTTCGCTTTGTAATTGGTCGTTGATACCTTTTACATTAGCTAAATATTGCCATTTATAGACGGTTGCATGGCTTTCGCCCGAATGCTTAATGACGCTTATCGCAAAGGCATCTCTGCCGCCGCCACCCTTGAATTTATCTTTTTTAGCTAATTTTTCCATTTCACGCGCCTTTTTTAAGACAATACTCAAAGGCGTTTTGTAATGAGTAATCACGACACCTGCCGAGAACGTAAAATTGAAATCATGCTCTAAATCATCTATAAAGTCTGCTTGAAGTACTTGATTGACTTGATTATTGAATTGGTCATATAGCTCTTGCATCGTTTCATAAAGGTAATTCAGATTGATAAGTCCCATAAAGTCATCACCTCCAGCGTAGATAGTATGACCTTTAGGGTTATCTAAGTACTGATAAGCCCATTTGGCATAAGCGGCTAAGCGTTCAGAGGTTCTTTCTTGAAATGCTTTTAACTGATGTTTACTCGTTGTTTTTAGGTATTTACCACTAATGATTTTACCCATTCGGTCACCATCGAAGACGATAAGCGCGTAGTACTTTTGTAATGGTAAATTATTTTTGCTCATATAACGGACTAAATCTTCATATCGTCTTCGTATTGGTATGATGCTTTTGGTCAGTGCAGAATAGCCGTGATATTTAAAATAATCTTTACTCACATTCTCATCAAAGAGCAACTGTTCGTCGAAATGCGGATTGTCTTTTTTGAGAAATTCATTTTTGTAACTGACGAGCAGTTCAACGCCCTTATCTCCATTTTTCCAAATTCGGTTCAAAGTATCCATCAATGCAATTCTAGCGGTCGAAGGGAAGCTCTGTTTTTTGAATTCAAAGGCTCTTTTGACGAAACTGACTGCACTTAATCCTTCGCCCTCTGATAGAAGTCCTAATGGAATCGTTTTAGAATTATTTCGTATGATATGAACATCACCAACTGCCTGAAAAAGTTTTACTTCTAGGACTTTAGCTTTATCCTCATTTTCTTTCAAGCGATACACCTTTACATTACGCTCACCGTCTAAGCTACACTTTCTTCCACCTTCGGATAACTGCTGAAACTGACGAATATTTTTAGCCGCACCGAACCACTTTTCTGCTTCGGCATAATCCGTTTCGTAGTTGGTTGTTACTGGGTAAAAAATCCAATGAATATCTAAATGCTGTTTAATCTGTTCATCAAAACCATTGATGGTTGGTATATGGTATTCTACCTTTATTTCTTGAGCAATAGCTAGAAATGTATTTTGAATATGTTGCTCTATTTTATCACCTAGTTCCTTTAGTTGTTCTTGACTTGCAGTGACGACACCTACAAATCTATTTGGAATAGACTTCTGTTCATTTACAACAGGAAATACGATTTCAATACCGTGGTCTTTGGCATAACTAATGGCTTTTGTGCATAAGTGACTCAATGATCGACTTCCTCCAAACAAATCTTGTGCCTTGCGCGCTTGTGCAATAAAGGTCTGGACGGGCCCTATGGATAGGATAAATATGTGATTTTGGTTCATAGTTTAATCATTTTTATTAAAAGTATAGTTCACTGAATAATTACCATAATCATCTTCTGCATTCTCCAGAAGTTCATTAAACTTCTTAGTTGTACTTTTCCATTTGGTATAATGATTGGTAATTTGACCTTCGTTCATCTCTGGATAGCCTTTCATATAATCATACGGTAGATATGTGATTCTGTAATAATATCTATTTTCTTCTTTGTATAAAGACATCAAATGAATTTTAGAATGTCTTTCTGGCTGCTTCTCTTTGTTCCATGGTGCTCCAATATATACTCGGTGATTTTTAGGAAAAATACTTTTTTTGCTTTCTGAATAAAGTGCTTTCAGTTCTTTAATAGCTGAATGCCAATTACTAAAATCTCTTTCAGAAAAGTATATTTGTACATTATTTGAAATGCTAGTATAAGGTGCTTTTATTTTAGCATGAAAATTATCATACGCTTTCAATTCTTCAAAAGTATCAATATTATTACATTGAAGAGACCCAAAGCCGTTTCTGCTTTTTGCTCCTAAGCCACCAAGATGAACCAAGGCTGTGAATGCTTTTTTGACTTCATTAAGAATTGTATTGTCTTTGGAAGCTATGATAATATTGAACTTTGTACCTACTTCATAGTATTTTCTATCGACTGCGCCGTAAGTCATATAAATCAAATCATAGGCTCTGCGATTTAGATTTTTGAATGTATTTGTCGAAATTTTTTCTTCTATTGGTGCTACCCTTATCAATACCTTACTCCTCCTATTCGTATCTCCAAAAATCTCTCCCTCTCTGGTCTTCAAGCCTTCTTGGATAATCTCACCCAGCTCATTTTTGACATCAGCAAGTGGCAAATGTCCGTTCAAGGCGCGCCACCAAAATCGCAAAGCCCCCTTGATACTCGGCGGACGAAGCTCTGGTGTAATTCCGTCTGCCCCTGCCAGAAACATCGGCGTGATGACTTCACATTCAAAAGTTATAGATTGCATCATTTCTTTTTTTATTAGTTTTAGCAAGTTGTACTCAAAAAACAAATAATCTAAAAAAATCTATTAGACCCATTCATGATACAATTGGTTTTGCACAATACGATTGGCAATTAGACTCTATTTACAATCGATTAAAAATAAAAGACATTCCCAATAAAAAATCTTGGAAAACAGTAATTTCT
>CAKZLT010000068.1 GCA_937127195.1 uncultured Saprospiraceae bacterium | reverse complement strand
TTTAAGAAAGTGAAATGGAATGGTGAAAAAATGGAAACCATCTTTCCTAAAACCTATGTTGGCGGTTTGTCTTTATCTTCTGATAAGAAAAGTTTTTACTTCTTGAAACGCGGAAGGATAAACAAAATGCCTGTAAAAGGTAAGAAAGCTACTGGTTTTTCTTATGTCGCAAAAATGGATATTAACCACAAACAGGAGATGGAACAAATCTTTGAAGAAGCATGGCGCATCATTAATGACGGTTTTTATGACCCGAATTTTCATGGAAAAGACTGGAATAAACTACGTGACCAATATAAGCCAATTGCGCTTTCTGCCAGCACGATTCAAGATTTTAGAGAAATCTATAACGAATTACTTGGACAATTGAATGCAAGTCACATGGGATTAAGGGGAAGTAGCACACCAGAATCGCTTCAAAGAGAAAGAACAGGTATTTTAGGAACGGAATTATTACAAGTAGCAAATGGAGTGAAAATAACTAAAGTAATTCCAAATACACCAGCGGACAGAACCGCTAGTCAACTAAATGTCGGTGATATTATTACTGCGGTTAATGGCGAGACAACAGTAAATCAGAATTTTCATACTTTGATGTTAGGTACAACTAATGAGCGTGTTATGTTGAATATAACTGCTGCTAATGGTGAAAATAGAGAAGTAATCATTCGTCCAACTTATAGCATTAGAGGTCAATTATATGAAATGTGGGTTAAAGAACGCAAGGCAATGACCGAAAAATATTCTAATGGAAAATTAGGATATATTCACATTCAAGGTATGAATTGGAATAGTTTTGAGCGTTTTGAACGTGAATTGACAGCCTCTGGATTAGGCAAAAAAGGAATTGTTATTGATGTTCGTTACAACGGCGGAGGCTGGACAACGGATATGTTGATGGCGGTTTTGAATGTCAAGCAGCATTCTTATACAGTGCCACGAGGTGCAGTTAAAAGTCTTGAAAAAGAAAATAAGAAATACAAAGAACACTATCCTTATGGCGAACGATTACCGTTGGCTTCATGGACAAAACCTGCAATTACGCTTTGTAATCAGAATAGTTATTCTAACGCTGAAATCTTTTCTCATGCCTTCAAAACGCTTGATAGAGGTACTTTGGTAGGAATGCCAACTTTTGGTGCAGTGATTTCGACAGGCGGAGGAGGTCTGATTGATGGTTCTTATATCAGAAGACCTTTTAGAGCTTGGTATGTGAAAGCTACGGGCGAAAATATGGAACATGGACCAGCAGTGCCAGATGTTTTATTAGAAAATGCTCCTGATTACCGAACAGGAAAGGATGCACAACTAGAGAAAGCCGTTGAATTACTTTTGAAAGAGAGTAAGTAAGGCGAGTGACGAGTTTTCCAGTTACGAGTTGCGGGTTGACTGCCGCTATTAGTCTGAACTAATAGTGGCAATCAATCCGCAATTTTAAGTACGTGATGAAGATTTTTGAAACCATACAAAATATAAGAGTTTGCCTTCTAATACCTTGTAAGCTAATTTTTTTTAAAAAGCGAACGTAGCGCGACGAGCTTCGTCGCCCGACTATTACAAGTCGCTTTTGTTAGTGTGGCGACGAGGCTCGTCGCGCTACGGTATTTCTCAAAGAACCAAAACATGGTACTAGGTAAGATTAGGGGTAGTCAATAAGTGAAGGAGCATTATTTTATTAAAAAATGTGTCATTATTTATCGCAACAATGCAACACAAACAATCAATTTTTATTATTTCTTACTTTTTTATAAAAAAAATAGAAATTCATAAAAAAAAATTAAAACACTATCTATTGATAATCAATGAGTTCGCCTTTTACAAGAAAAAAAGAATAAAAAAAGTTGATTTTTTTTGCTTGAAAATTTGCATTATCTGAACTAATCCCATACATTTGCACCGCAATCAGCAATGAGGTACAATTCAAAAGGAGAAATGGCAGAGCTGGTTTAATGCACTGGTCTTGAAAACCAGCGTGTCAGAAATGGCACCGGGGGTTCGAATCCCTCTTTCTCCGCAAAGCCGCTATTTAGTTGTTAATCAATTAGATAGCGGTTTTTTTATTCTAGAATAGAGAATAGAGATACCTTTATAAAAGTAAAAAGCGACAATTCAACTATATTGAATTGCCGCTTTTTTATGAATAGCTTTTTCATACCAAAAGAACAGGCATATAAAAGCATCTCTTTTCTCTAAACCTGAAAGGCGGTCTCTCTTCTCTGTTCTAAAACTTGATTTACTTCTTAATCACACCTTCTGATACTGCCGTGATACCAAAAAGCTTATTAATTTTTCTGAAATTCATTTCAAAAATATTAGCCTGTTTCAATAATTCATTGATAGGTTTTGGGACGTTGCCCATATCAGATGAAGTTGGTGTTTCTTCTTCTTTCTTGACTAAATTTTTAATCTTACGAACTATCCACGCTACGGGAAATAACGCGCCGTATATATAATAATGACTATCAACTTGGCAACTTTTAGCATCTAAAAGTTTTCTTAAAGAAGGCAAAGTATATCTTCTGTAATGCTCCAAATAGACATCATGGCTAGACCAAAGACTCATAAAAGCAGGTACAGTAATGAAGTAATGAGCGTTCTTTCCTAATCGCCTTTTTATATCTTCCAAAATGGCATAATCGTCTTCTATATGCTCCAAAACATCCATCATCACAACTATACTATCCTCAGTTCCCTCTGGAATGAAGTGTACTTTTTCGACTTGTTGCCCGCGAGTCACCGCCATTTCTTCTTCCGAATAACCAATATCTACCAAAAAAACACGGTCAATTGCTTCTGGAAATGCTGCTAAAAGCTCATAAGCAAAAAAGCCAGAACCAGAACCAAAGTCGATGACATTAATTTTTTTGCCCTGTGTTTGGTGTAGTTTTTTAAAATATTTGAATAACGGAACTTTCTTTGATTGATAATACCAATGAACCGATGGATTGACGCCACTTGCTAGTTCTTTTAAATCCATTTCTAATGTCTTAAATTCTTGTTTTGTAATAAAAAGAGCAGAAAAATTTACCTTTCTGGAAGTAAAAGTAAGTAATTAAAAGATGAACCTTAAAAATTACTTACTAATTCCCCTTTTTTGACAATTAATCTTACAATTATATAAGTCAATAAACCAATTGGTCCAAGCATAAAAGTCAATAATAAGCATGGTATAACGAGCCAATGACTAATTTCGTGGCGTTGTGCATTCGTAACTTCCCACATTCCAATAAATAAATCAAATGCCAAATAATGCACCCAGCCCATTAAAACAGCTTCTGGAACGGTAAATAAATTCATAACACCTTCAAGCGTTGAGAAGCTATTTACATCAAAATTCTCTATATCGTTTATAAAAAGAACCAAATAGACAACGGCTAAAACCATGGCTATTCCGCCCGAAAAGACAATTCGTTTTGTCCATTGCCACTTTGGTGCAATAATCAAAAGTAACCAGCCAACCATTACAAATTGATTAGCATACTGAAAAATATCTGCTGTTGCCATAATATTTTTTTTAATGTTGAATGATTAATGCGGAATGTTGAATGCTCCGCTGTTATTGTAATCGTAACAGCGGAGCATTCAACATTCCGCATTAATCATTCATCATTTACTTCAATTGTAAACCTAATGATTGCAAAAGGATAACATTATCGCTTTTTTCTAAAACTTCATCACTTGCTTTCGTTTGGATCAAAATTTTCCAGTGAAACTTAGGGTCTTCTGTGGCTTTAATCAGTTTTGAATAGGCTTTTGTCAAGGATTCTTTAGAGGTTTGAATTTTGACGGGAACAGGTTTGTTTTCTATAAATTCTTTTAAAAAACCATCAATACCACCATTACGTTGAACTGGAAATGCTTTAATAGAATGTAGAATAGCGGTTTCCAAACGGGTTTTTGAAAAGAAAGATGCCAAACCGTTTTTGGCAATATTAGAAGACGAAATAACCATTTCCTTCAATCGACATTCTGCTATTTTGATGGCATCTTCCGATTGGTCGATACCAATATAGTCGCGCCCTAAGGACTTGGCTGCTACGCAAGTTGTGCCACTTCCACACATTGGATCAAGAATTATATCGCCCGTTTGAGTCGTTAATTCTAAGATTCTTTGTAGTAAAAAAACTGGCTTCTGGGTTGGATAACCCACTCTTTCGCGCGCTTTGGGGTTCAAAAAAGGAATATCCCAAACATCTGATAAGGGAACTCCTTTTTTTTCTTTGGTCAAAACAGTCGCTTCATTTTCGTCTCTTTTATATACCGATTTGCCTTCTGCGTTTCGTACTCGGTCTTGTAAAATCTGGTCTAAATTGGTAGTTGGTGAGTAATCAGTATAAATCGGAAAAAATTTAAAATCTGTACTTTTTGAATAAAAGAAAATATTTTGATGGCTATTGAGTAAGCCTTTTTTTGCGTTTGACCAACGTCGATATGTCCAGATAATTTCACTTTGAAAGTGTTGCACACCAAATATTTCATCTAGTAATAATCGCAAATGATGCGCTGCTGTTTTATCACAATGCAAAAAAATAGAACCGCTAGGCTTGAGGATTCGATGAGACTCTTTTACTACTTTTTTTATAAAATCGGTATAGTCAGCAATGTCTTTCCAAGTATCTTGAAAGGAAAAAGATTCGTTAGAGCGGTTTTTGAGTTGGTGTTTTCTTTGTGTAAAAAATGGAGGATCCATGTAAACCATATCAATAGTTTCGCTAGGAATCAAAGGCAACGCTTTCAATGTATTGCGAGCTACTAATACATTTTTTTTCATAAAAATTTAATTAATTGACAATGGATAATGCCTTTATTGGCGATTAGAAAAGTGAAAATGGATAATTGAAAATAGACAATACCTTTGGCGATTAGAAAAGCATTCTCTATTTTCAATTATTTATTGTCAATTAATGATGTGCTTCATTTGCAAACATCGCTGCGCCAATGATTCCTGCATTATTGAGCTTTTCCGCGGCATAAATAGGAACATCGATAGTTAAATGTTGCTGAAATTTATCCATTTTTTTGCTAGTTCCACCACCAATAATGAACGTATCTGGTCGGAAGACTCTAATGACGTGATGTAAGAAAAAATCAAATCGCTTTGCCCATTCTTTGAATTTTAGACCTTCACGCTTACGCGCTGAGTCGGCTGCGTAATGCTCAATCGGCTTACCATCTACCCCAAAAACGTGTCCGAGTTCAATATTTGGTAATAATTTTCCATCATGAAAAACGCCAGAACCTAAGCCCGTTCCGACTGTGATAACGATAACAACGCCATTTTTTTCGCGACCTGCCCCAAATTTCATTTCTGCCATAGCTGCGGCATCCGCATCATTGACCACATAAAATGGCAAATCACAACGCTCTTGAAAATATTGGTCAACCTGAAAATTAAGCCATGCTGCATCCATATTACTCTTTGATAAAGCCTTTCCATCAACCACAACCGTCGGAAAACAAACCCCTACTGCGCCTTTCCAATCAAAATGAGCCACCATTTCAGCAATAACTTCAACAATAGCTTCAGGTACGGCAGGTCTAGGAGTTGGTATTCTGTGGCGTTCGCTGATTAGTTCACCTTTTTCTACATCTACAATAGCAGCTTTGATTCCAGAGCCTCCAATATCAATTCCTAATAGTTCCATTTTATAATTTTGTACTGTAT
>CAKZLT010000067.1 GCA_937127195.1 uncultured Saprospiraceae bacterium | reverse complement strand
GAAGCTTTTGAGCCGCTTCTACAAATTCGATAACAGGATAACAAGTGTGTCCACGATTGGATAATTAAAATAAAACAAACTCCACACCTGCATCTACACGCTCATCTGCATCTTTAAGAATACCGAGTTTTTGGGCGATTTTGTCGGCGGTTTTGAAACCAATTCCATAAATGTCTTTGGACAAATGATAAGGATTTGCTTGAACTTTGGCAATGGCAAGGTCACCGTATTGCTTGTATATTTTTTGGGCATACATTGGGCTAATGCCTTGCGATTGCAAAAACATCATGACTTCGCGGATGGCTCTTTGGTCTTTCCAATGTGATTTGATAACCGCGACGCGTTTCTTTCCAATACCATCAACTTCGACTAATTTGTCTGGCGATTGGTCAATCACTTGCAAGGTGTCTTTTCCAAAATACTTAACGATACGCTCTGCAAAGGCATTTCCAATACCTTTTATCATACCAGAGCCGAGGTATTTTTTGATTCCTGCAATGGTTGAAGGTAATTCTACTTCGTAATCATTAACTTGAAATTGCCAACCAAAATTTTTATCATTCTTCCAAGAACCTTTACAAACAACGACTTCACCTTCTTGAATAGAAGGCATCGCACCAACGATTACAGTCAAATCACGTCTTCCAACTTCCTTTAAGCGCGCAACGGTAAATCCCGTTTCTTCGCTTTGAAAGGTGATCCGTTCGATGTATCCTTTGATTTCGTTATCTCGGTTTTGGCTCATTTATTTTTTTTTAGAAAAATCAATGCTACAAATGTTGTCATGGCTAAAGCCATTTCTAAAAACCTTTATTTTATGTTATGTTTAGAGTAAGGTCTTTAGACCTGTAAATGTTTGTAGCTCCATTAAAATATCATAAAACTGAATGGCTTTAGCTATGGTCAGATGAATCATTATCCGATAAAAATACAAAAAAGCCATTTGTATTGCTACAAATGGCTTTTTTAATCTTAAAAAGATGAACCGTTTTTTAAAAAAAACGAAATCACTTTTTTAGTTTTTTACGAATTGCTCCGACCAAATACCTGCTTCTGTCATAAACGTAATTACATAAACACCATTAGTCAAACGACTAACATCTAAAGCTGTTTGAGCGTTAGGTTGGTTTATATTCATTACTTCTTGACCTAATACATTAGTAATACGAACTGCTGTCAAGTTCACTTCTGATACAATATTCAAGAAACCACTTGTTGGATTCGGGAATAATTTGATTTGACCAGAAAGGTTTTGAGGCTCATTTGTATTGATTAACAATTCAATATCGCCTTGATTACGAGGGAATAATTGGTAGCCCGAAGTATAAGGACTTGAATTATCAAACTGACCACCTAAACCTGTTACATTGAACCAACCTGATGGTGCAGGTTCAAGGAACAAATCACAATCATTGTCAATACGAACAGTAAAAGTATCTGTTGTATTTCTAACATCTACATTGAAACCAGAACCTGCTCCTGTCCATTGAGTTGCGTCAACAAGTGTTACTGTTTCTAATTTGATGAATTGAGACTCAATTGATTCGTCAAACATTGTAACTATAGTTGGAGCATTAATAGTTTCTGTACCAACTGTTTCAATGCTATCAGGAATAATTTCTAACAAACCATTGTATTGTGCAATTACACCTTTTACATGAATAGAATCACCTTCATTTACAAAGAATGAACCAACATCATTGAAGTTAAACACATTAATACCATGTCCTGCTCCAATCATAGTAAATGACATTCCAGCATCACCATCATAATCAATACCATATACAACACCTCTCAATTCACATCCTTGATTCAATGAATCTGCAACACCATTTGCATCTGTCACTGTCATTTCAGCAACAGAACGTAATGGATAAGGATTAGCCGCAGGAACAAAACAAACGTTTGCTGTACCTGGAGTACCAAACATAGGCGTACCACTAATAGTCACATTCAATGCAGTTGCACCAATATTCCAGTTAGCTGGGTCAAGGTTATCTGTGTTCGGGTCACATAACTCTAAACCGTAACCAAATCCATCAGCTAAAGTTGACCATGCACCACCGTCATCGTATATCACACTATCTACCTCTATATCAGAAGTAGATCTAAGTACGATGTCTTCACCGCCATTAGATAAACTACCAGAAGTCCACTGATAAGCAGTAACACCATAAGCATTTTGCATAGCAGTTGAATCATTCGTCAATACTAAGTAATCGCCCGCAGCTAACGTAATAGCAGGGAAAGTGTAATCTACACCTTGAGTAAAATACCATCCTTGTAGGTTAGCAGCAGAACCACTATTGTTATATAATTCAAGATATTCTAATGAATCTAAACCTGGTTGGTTATAGTGAATTTCATTAATCACAATATTCGGAATAGTTGCATCATTATCATTAATAGTAATAGTGTGCGTAGCTGTTGCACCAATTGTTACACCAGCAGCAGCATTCATTAAGTTTAACACAATAGTCTCGTTACTTTCCATCATCATATCATCGGTGATAGAAATAGTAACAGATAATGTAGTCGCACTATTAGCAGGAAATGTAAGTGTAGATGGAGATGTATAAGAGAAATCACTACTATTTGTAGCTGTTGAATTAGTTGCATCAAGAACAACATCTACTGTTTGTGTCATCATTGTAGTGTTGACCATTAATACATCTACTGTTATTGTACCTGCATTTTCGTTGATAGTAGTTGTTGAATTTACAAAATCTACCGTAGTAGATAACGCTGCGGTAACAATATCAAAAGAGTCACGAGGGAAAATTTGATAACCACCGCTGTAAGGATTTGAATTGTCAAATTGACCTCCA
Organism: uncultured Saprospiraceae bacterium; assembly: GCA_937127195.1. Classification (GTDB taxonomy): domain Bacteria; phylum Bacteroidota; class Bacteroidia; order Chitinophagales; family Saprospiraceae; genus CAKZLL01. The sequence continues at coordinate 8 of CAKZLT010000067.1, read as the reverse complement.
AGTCCAAT
>CAKZLT010000066.1 GCA_937127195.1 uncultured Saprospiraceae bacterium | reverse complement strand
ATTCAACGTAATTGTTGTTGTTTCTTGAAGTTCAAATTCTGTTAATAGTCGTTTTTTTGTTCTTTTTAAAATTCGACTATCGACCTCATTAGTCTCCATAGGAATATCTAAAACCGAAAAAGGGTTAATGTATTGCATCCGTATTCTGTTGGATTTTTTTTGAAAAGGAAATATCTAAATAGGCTTCTGATTATGCGATAACTTTGATTATCAACCAAGCAAGCAAAGCAATTAAAACAACCCAAAAAGCAATAGCTTCCCAATCTTGTCGGTTTGATTGCTGAGATGTTCTTTTTTTTCTTTTCTTTAAAATCGTTGTTTTCCCTGTATTCGGTTGTAATTGTCTCAAGATATGATTTAATCGACTTCTTGTGTTTTCAGATGTTTTTAGCTCCAATCCTGACTCTAACGCTTCAATAGCCATATCTGTTCTTCTAGCTGTATTTTGTAAATTAATAGCCAAATTTTCTAGTCGATTAGCATATTCATCTCGTAACATATCAAAGAAAGGAGAAGGTAATAGGTTAAAAACACTAATTAAACTAGGGTGCAAAAAGTTCATTAACTCGCTATCTAAGACATAAGAGTTTAATATTTTGTTGCTTGAATGCTCTAAGTCTAGCGATTTGCCTTTAAAGTAGCGATATGTTTTTTGAAATGCCATGTTTTCCATTTTTTGAGGAAACATAGTTGAATGTTTAGACAATAATCGCGTCATACGAATGTCCATTTTTCGAGTGCTATCAAATAGGATTTCATTAAAACGAGGAATAAAATAAGGCAAACAAAATTTGAATAATACTTCATCTGCTACTAATTTTTCAAAATAATGTGGCATTTTAAAAAAATCTAGCGAACCGAGTTCCAAAAAATCTAATAGCACCTTATTTTTATAAACTTTCAAATGTAAGTCCAATTGTTTTTCGCGCTCCAACTGGTCAAAAAACTTTAATAAAGCATCTTTATCAAATGCCTGCGAACCTATATCAATTGTTGTTACTTCTTGTAATTCAAACTCCGTCAATATTTCCTTTTTTACACGACGAAACATTGAAACATCTGTTGGCATTGCTTCAATTGAAGTGTTATCTAATAAATGAAAAGGACTTAAATATTGGCTCATTTTAAAAATAAATTTGACTAGAAATTAAGTTGTTAATTCCAAAATAAGACTATTTTTGGATTAATGCAACAGTAGCTCAAATTTAGATTTACTAATTACATTTTAATAAACAAGAAATAAAAAACCTCTAAATTTTTCTCTTTGGAAACAAGCTATTACATTTGTTGTAGAACCAATTCTATTACAACCAAATCATTAATAATTTGAATTTACCCTATTTTATAGCGCGCAAAGTTGCATTGAATAGCAAAAAAAGCTTTTCGACTGTCATTCTGAGGATTGCAATTGCTGCAATTGCCTTGAGTGTTTCGGTAATGATTATTGCTACCTCGTTTGTTTCTGGTTTCAAATCCGAGATTAGCGAAAAGATTTTTGGTTTTTGGGGACATATTCAAATCATTCATTTTGAATCGAATCGTTCTTTTGAAGTTGTTCCTATTAAACGAGATACTGCTTTTTTTAATCGTTTGGACACACTTTCTGAAATTTCATATCAAAAACCGACTTTCTTTTTAGGGCGGATGCTTGATTTTAGTCAAACGCACAGAAGCAAAGGCAAAATAAAAAGTGTTCAGGTATATGCCGAAAAGGCAGGAATTATCAAGACAAAAGATAATTTAGAGGGAATTGTACTAAAAGGAATTGGGGATGATTATAATTGGGATTTTTTTAGAAAATACCTCCAAGAAGGCGAAAAACTTGATTTGTCTGATAGTACCATGTCGAAAGGTATTCTTATTTCTCAACAAACCGCGGATAGACTTCGATTAGAAGTTGGTGGAAAATTAACCGTTCATTTTGTAGAAAACAACCGTCAACGGGTTCGCCCTTTCACCGTTTCAGGAATTTTTAAGACGGGATTAGAAGATTATGATAAGAAATTTGCCATTGTAGATATTCGTCAAATTCAGAAACTAAATGGCTGGTCAGAAAACGAAGTTGGAGGTTTTGAAGTGTTTTTGGATAACATTGATGATTTAGATTTATACTGGAAATATATTTATGAAGAAGAATTGGACACCGATTTATTTGCTCAAACTATCCGAGAAATGTATCCTAGTTTGTTTGGTTGGTTAGATTTGCAAGATGTAAATGTTCAATTTATTCTTTTGTTAATGGTCATTGTTGCTATTATAAATATGACCACAGCATTGATGATTTTGATTTTTGAACGAACTAATATGATTGGTATTCTGAAAGCTTTAGGTAATACCAACTGGAATATTCGCCGAATTTTTCTTTATTACGCCGCTTATATTATCGGAATTGGTTTGATATTAGGTAATTTTATTGGTTTATCTTTTTGCTTTTTGCAAGATGCTTTCGACTTGATTCAATTGGATGAAAGTGCCTATTATGTTTCGGTTGCACCTGTTCAAATCAATTGGTGGACTGTTTTATTCCTAAATATAGGAACATTGATTATTACTTTATTAGCAATGGTTATTCCTTCTTATTTAGTTACCCAAATTTCACCTGTGAAAGCGGTTCGATATAAGTAATTTTTTTTGAAAAAAAATCTGATTGTAATAAATTGTAGTGATTTTGAAAAGTGCATTAATATTCTAAAAGAGTTGAACTTGCCTATTGTGCATTTGTCAAACAAGTATGAGTAATCATAGATGAAAATCTGTGGTTTTAAGTACTTGGACAAAATTAATTAGGCATTAAAAATGAAGTAACACCTTGATTATCAAAAGTTATTCACTCAT
>CAKZLT010000065.1 GCA_937127195.1 uncultured Saprospiraceae bacterium | reverse complement strand
CAGTGATAGCAAAATTTACAATCAGATTTTTTTACTCTAAGAAGCAGGAAATAAACAAAAAATGTCAATTACCAATTCCTTTTCCTCCTTTCTTTGAAAATAGGGATAATAAAAATTCTTATTCAATGAAAACCAAAAAAGCAATTGGAAAATACTTTACTTCCAATCCATTTCTTCATTTTTAGACGGCTTGAGAGCATCCATTTCAATAACTGAAAGTAACTGATTAATAGACATTGCTAAAAGTAATACCCCTATTATAGAAATAATTACTCCAATGGCGAATAAAGTAAAAACGCCTTCTATTAAACCTATAGCTACTAGCAAAATACCAAAAAATGTTTTAATCATGCTCAATAGAAATAGCATTGGGTTAAATTTGTTATTTCTTATCTTTTGCTTTTTCCTCTTTTTAAACTCTTTGATTTTATTTTTGAAATGTTTTTTTCCTCTTTTTTTATCAAAAAATTCTTTAAACTCCATCTCAAAACTACCTTCAATAACTTTATTATTATCTGCTTTTGCCTCTAAAATTAAGCTAGTAAAGAGTAGGTAGCCAATAAATGATAGGCGTAATAAAAATCGAATTGCCATTTTTCTGTTTTTTGAGTGAAATAATAATTTCTAAATATAGTTTTTTTCAACAAACTACCCTTCCTTTTTTTGAAAATAAGTATAATAAAAATTCTTGATATGATATTTGAAATTGGTTACATTACTGACCAAATTTGATTGGTGCATGGCGCGTTGAAAAGATTTTGTTTTTGATAAAGCGCCCAAAAATGGTTCGAATAATTTCATATTATTCATAAAGAAATTTAAGGCAATACTTGTTTTGACTAATGATTTTAGTTTTTTACTCGCTCTGGTTTCATAGTTTTGGCTCACCTTTTCAACAAAATCAACATCATTCTGGTGGGTTGCAATTTCCTCGCTGATTATTTTTGCCATAGTCATTGCATTTCCAACGCCCGCGCCCGTAATCGTATTAATTGAAAAAGCAGAAGAACCTACATTTATCAACCGATTGCCTGCAATAGAGTTGATTTTCTTTTCCCTAAAACTAATATAAGTCCCCTTGGGCTTAACCACAACTTCCGCTTGTTCTATTCGTTTTTTGACTTCGGGATATACATTTAAAGCATCTTGTAGAGAGACACTCATTTTTTGTTTTTGCTTCTTAAACTCTTTTTTATGAGTATATAAAGACACATTGAACAACTCTCCTCCAGCAGGACAAACGTATAAATAACCTTTGATGGGCTTTCGCAAAAAGTAAATTTCCACTTTATTTCCAATCGAAGGAATATTCTTGTAATACGTTCTTTCTATCAAATAAATATCATCGTCAAGTCCTTTGTGTTGGCTCAATTTAGAGAATGCACCAGCCGCGACTATGCCTATTTCGGCTTGAATAGCTATATTTTTACTTTTTAAAATAATATGATTATCCGTATAAACCGTTTCGTTAATATATTCGCCTTCAATGATTTGAGCGTAAGGTGATTTTTTGGCTTCTTGAATTAGATAGTTGTCAAAATGTAATCGTTGAGTTAGAATTCGAGGCGTATTGTGGGTCGGAAAATCAATATCCACACTATCTTTAGCCGTACTAACTGAATATTTCCATGATTTAACTATTATACCTTTCTCCTCCATTTCGTTGAGGTAGCTCGGTGAAAGCTCATTCAATATATGAACTACTCTACCATCAAAGCTTTCTCCGCAGACTTTATCTCTCGGAAATTGCTTTCTATCCACCAAAATATGAGGAATTTTATGTTTACTCAAAAAAAGGGAAGTCACTGAGCCTGCTGGCCCACCGCCAATGATACCTACTTTTGTTTGGTGTGTATATGTCATAAATGATGTGATTGTTTGAAAAGGGAGTAACTGTTCAATCAGCAAAATTGTTTGATTACAAAAGTAGTAAATTATAAAAAAGAGTGTTGAATTAGGTTATAATGCATAATTGGTATAAATAAAGCAACTACACAAAATCATCTTCAATGGCATTTTCAATAGCCATTTCATTCAAAGTATCCCTAAAATCGACGTAAGGCAACAATCTAAACTTAGCCAAAATATTCAGCAAAACGCCCCAAGCTGCACCAGCAATTCCAAAATCCAAAATAACTATCAAAGGAACTTCTGTGTTCGCAACACCAATTACAGCACCATAAATAGCACAAGTCAACGCAGCATAAGGAATCATTTTCCAAGCATGAGGCGGCATTATTTTTTGGGTTGGAGCTTCCGCTTTTCCGAGTCGAAAAGTAATTAATTTAAGTAAAACCCACATCAGTACACTCAATACTCCTAAGCCTTGCCAAGCCACAATTGCCACAAAAAAGCTAACAATCATCATAGAAATACTTGCCGTATTGGTGTAAAGTTGGTCAAAAGCATTCGTTACGATTTCTTCGACCACCATTTGCCCCAAAAACATTCCACCAAAAAGAATAAACATAATCGTAAATAATACTCGAAAGTACCTTTTCGTCGCCTTATCCATTTCTTTAGGTGGCTTTCCCGAACTAGTTGTACCTCGCGCTCTGAATATTGAAACTCTCCTTCTTCTTCCTTTTGCCAAAATTGTTTTATTTTAAATGTTCTTTAGTTAATAAGGACGCATCTCATTTTGTCGTATTTAGAGATTTGTGAAATATCTAGACTTCTCCAATCTTTTCCACGAATTATTTTCCTATTACTTTAGAATACTTCTTTCCCAATTATTAAAATATCTCCTTCTCGTTCCATAATCTTGCATAAATAATCTCCCTGAGCCTTTGCAACGTGTACAAAGAAATTTATCTTCTTTTAAATCAATAAATCTTGTACCATCGCAACGCGTACAAGTTCCTGTTATGCGTTTACTTACATGCTTCACTGCAATTCTAATCAGCACCAATAAAAACACGAATAGAATATTATTCATAATAAATAGATATTTACTTTTCCCAACTATCAAAATACCTTCTTCGTGTCCCATAATCTTGCATAAACAACTGCCCCGAGCCTCTACATCGCGTACAAGGAAATTCATCATCATCCGTTCCTATAAATCCTGAACCATCACAACGAGTACAAGTTGTCGTTTTTTGCTGACCGACTCGCTTCATTGCAATTCTAACTACAATCAACAAAACAACGACTAATACAATAATAAATCCTAAGTCATTCATATTCTAAAATAGGGATTTGCTTTTTTATAAAAAAGAAAACACTGATTTTAGTGAAAAAAAATAATTTAAAAGTATCAAGCAATTACAAAAGCCGTTTACCAAACTTAAAAAAACGCTTACGATAAAACACAAAATAGCGGAGCATTACATATTAACGAGAAATTACGTTTACTAAACTTTGAAAGTTAAGTAAACGTAATTTCTCGTTAATATTCATAAGCACTTCAATTCTCCCTAAACAAAAAAAAATGCCGAGACTTTTTTGTCTCGGCATAAAACCAACTCAAAACCCAGTACTCTAAAAACGTACTAGACTAACCTCATTCTGCGAACCGTTAAAGTACCGCAATTGTCTTGTTTATTGCTTTTGCTTCTTCTTTTTTAGGGAGCGTTAAGCTCAAAATACCGTTTTCATAACTCGCAACAATTCCTTCAATATTTACTGTATCAGATAATTGGAAAGAACGCTTAAAAGACTGTTTTTTAAATTCTCTACGGATTATTTTTTGTTGCTCATCCGTTTTGGTCGCCTCAACTTTTGCTTCAATAGTCAAGAGTCCTTTTTCCGTATTCACCTTAAAATCTTCTTTCGTAAAACCTGCTGCTACAATATCAATTTTAAAATTGTTGTCTGTCTCTATAACGTTCGTAGCTGGCAAATTGCTGCTTACCAAATCACTACCTAAAAGCTGATTAATCCCTTGATTAAACAATTCATCTAATGATTTGAATGTTGGCGTTTGATGTCTTCTTGCATAATTTACATTTCTCATACTACTATCCTTTTTTGTTTTTTAAATTTGTTTTTAAATTCTAATTTAAACACTCTTTTAAACATGTGCGCACTAAAGTACGCACATTTAAAAAATCAATCTAAAACTACCATTTATTAACTAAACATATAATAAAACAGGTTTCTACCTGGGTTTTTATAATTACTCTAACTTAAAAAAATCTATTTTTATATTCATTTATCATTCTAATTAAGTTCCGTTCGTAAATCTATTTACTCTTAATCAATAGCCGTACCATTCCAAAAAAAGTGACTTGGTGTATGTTTTAAATGCCATTTTGTCACCAAATTAAATAAAATCATGACATTTTGACAATAAATATTTTATTTGATGTGCATATTGGCAGAAGAAAGTGATAATAATAAAAGGGTATAAACGAGAAAAGCATCGGACACCTCGCAGGTATTCGATGCTTAGTTATTACAACTAATAATAGTTAGCGCGACGAGTTTCGCCACCAAAACTGTAAAAATAGCTTTTGCTAAACGGGCGACGAAGTTCGTCGCGCTACTTCCTAAAAAAGCTAATTATTAATTGTTAATTACTCATTATTAATTAATAAAAAACTACCTCGTGCTTTCAAAAAAATCAATAATTCGTTCATCAATCATAATATCACGCGGCACGACGGGCGTTTTCAAAATGATGCCTTGCAAAGAAGTACATCGACTCAATGCAACATAGGTTTGACCAGCCGCAAAAGCACCACGCCCCAAATTAATAATAATTTTCTCAAAAGTTTTTCCTTGACTTTTATGAATTGTAATCGCCCACGCCAATCGAAGCGGATATTGTTTAAAAGTCCCTTTGACCTTACTTTCAATCTCTCCTTTAGCATTCAACTCATA
>CAKZLT010000064.1 GCA_937127195.1 uncultured Saprospiraceae bacterium | reverse complement strand
AGATTTATTATCTTTTATTAAATTAAATAGTTTAACATCATAAGTTAATCCATATTTAATAATTTCTGCTGTTCCAGATCTAATTTCCCGAGCAGAAACAGTATGCAAATATTCAAAATCTACAAGTACCATTTCTGGGTTAGAAAACAAACCAATTTGATTTTTTAAAACACCTAAATCAACTCCTGTTTTTCCTCCAACAGAAGCATCAACCATAGACAATAATGTAGTAGGAATATTTACAAAATCAATTCCTCTTTTATAAGTAGAAGCTACAAAACCACCCAAATCTGTAATAACTCCACCACCTAAAGTAATTAACAAGCTTTTTCTATCCGCGTTTAATTCAGTCAAAACATTCCATACACCAACACAAGTATCTATGTTTTTATAAATTTCACCAGCTTCAATTTCTATAACTTCAATACGCTTATCTGTACTTAAATTGGGTATAAATTTTGAGTAACAATGTTCTAAAGTATTTTCATCAACTAAAACAAATATTTTACAATCCTGATAAGGTCTTAAATATTCGTTTAAAACACTAAAAACATCCTCACCAATAAAAACTTGAGATGAATTTGTTTGAATTTTTTTGATATTATGAAGCGACATTGGATTCTAATTTTAATGTAAAAATAGCTTATTTCTAACTGAAATAAGTTATTTGCTTTATTCTATTTAGAAAGACTTAAGTCTATTATCTTAATTTTTACACTTTTAATATCAGATGTTACAATAATCCATGGAAGTTTTATAACTTCTTCAAATTCATAAGAATTAATTAAGGTATCTATATAGAATCTATTCTTGTGTAATAGGATACTTCCTGTTTTATCATAGAAATTAGCTTCAAGTAAGACATTATTAAAAATAAGATTTGAACTATTTATAATACTTCCAGTTACTTTTATCTTACGTGAAAAAGAGATATCCATAAAGGAACAATCTTCTATTTTGAGTAATTCTTTAGCTTCATCTTTAGTTTTAGGTTTTGATGAATAAACGTTATTATCATGTGAACTGTCAAATGACAGGAGTCCTTTTCCTAAAGTATAAGTGTTTTCTTCTTGATTTTCTGATTGGTTTGTTTTTAACCCAATATTTAATCCTAAAATAAAAATTAGAAGAAGTAAGCTTAACCAAATAAGGGTAGTTCTTTTCATATATGTTCGTCTTTTTAATTATATATCTGAAATAAGATTACAAAAATCCTTCATTTCTCTGCGCCTCTATTACTCTGCGTGAAACCCTTCATTAATCATTAAAAATAAAAAATCCGTAACCTCCAGCATCTCTCAAAATAATATTATCAGCTACTTCATCAGGATTAAAAGCAGTGATTTCTTCTTCAATTGGAATGCCTAAACCTCTGATTTTCTGAATAACACTAAGGTTATTTTTATTATTAAAATAAGTCAAAGAAGGATTGTAAAAAGAATGCGGGCAAGCATTCGGAGACATCAGACTAACACTGAAACCATTGTCATTCGTCATGCTTATCCAACCTTTTTCGGCACTTCCCATTGTGATTTTAAAACCTAAAGTTTCATAGATTTTTTTAGAAAATTCAATATCAATGACTTCTAAGCTCAACCCACTAAATTTACCTAATAAAGAAGGTGAAAACGCTTTAGTTGTGAATTGAGGTGCATCTTCATTGATTAAATAAATCCAACTCCCACTCGAATCACCGAGTAAATAGCCATTTTTAATCGGAATAACTTTAGTTAGCTTTTGAAGATTTGGAATGACGGTATCCCAATTTTTACCAAATATTTTAATGCCTTTTCTTGCAAATTTATTCGTATTGATTTCTATGACACACTGACCATCTGCCAATAATAGCGGCTCATTGGAGATAACTTGGAAGTTTAATTTTTTATAAAAAAGAAGACTTGCCTTTAAATTATTGGTTGTCGTTTGTATAATGGTATTCATAGGTAGATTATTATTATTCAGTATTGTTGAAAATGTTTTAATAGGTAATTTTAAAGGCTATCAATAAAAGAGTCTCTGTTCTCTTAGCGCGTAGCGCGGTCTTTTACTCTCTGTTCTGAATAGTTATTTATTCAACTTCAAAACCAAAAAATGGTCATCCATCACATTTCCAGTAAAAACAAAATTCTTAAAAATAGGAGAAGAAGAACCTCCTGAAATTAATTGACCATCATCCAAAAAAATAGCTTCCTGATTATAATCTCCTTTTCCTTTGTATTCTATTTTGATGGTTTCGTAAGGTGCAAACGGCTTTTTACCATCAGAATAAGCCGAAAATGCCAATAAATTAGGGTGGCAACCAATCCATAAATTTCCATCTATATCAAACTCAATATTATCCACGCCTGTTCCTGTCGGTATTTTTTCGATGAGCGTTATATCCCCATTTTTCTCTTTTCGAAAAACGTTGACTAAAAAGCCTCTTGCCTCTGCAACAAACATTAATTCTCTATCAAAATCATATCGAATACCATTTGCATAAGCAAAACCTTCTGCTACTTGACGGAATTTTTGACCATCAAAATAAATAACAGAACAACCTTTTTTACCTAAATACTCCGCTTGAAATTTGCCCAATTTACTACTATGACTTTTATCATTTGTAAAATAAAATGAATTAGCAGTAATCGCTACTATATCATTTGGACTAAAAATAGAAACATCTTCGTAGGTAATATCATGGACTAAGCGCAAACTATCACTTTCGTGATATAAGTCAAATACCTCAATCGTGTGTTTTTTGAGATGATGATTAACCACAAAAAGTCGATAATGACTAGAATCTATTTGAAACAAATCAATACCGTGAGGTGCGAGCTTCGGAGAATCTTTACCTGATAATAATTCGACTTTAAAATCTTCGTTTTTTAAATTCATCCAATAAATTCCGCCTCTTTCTTTGGAGGAATCTCTGGTATAGGCTCTATCATCCGACGAAATAATCAAAAATTCACCAGTATAACTCACCGTCATATCTTCCGCACCCGCTAAATCAACGGAAGCGACAACTTCTCCGTTGAGTTGATTTTCAATGGTTCTAAAGAAGCCAGTTTCTTTGAGAATCGAATAACCATAAAAACTTATGGCAAGGAGTAAAATCACTGTAAAAAATAAGAAAAGCTTCTTTTTCATTTTGAATGAGTTTTGTCGAATATTTAGAATATTTTATATTTTTAAAGGTAAGAATAATGAATTAGAATGTATCTTTAAATAATAATGATACACTTCAAAAAAACAGAAAAAACAGAAAAAACAGCATGACATTTATTGTTACAATTACTTTACTTTTATTGGTAGGAGGGCTTCCTACTGCTCTTATTGTTTTTTTTAGTAGAAAAACAATGATTCATCGTTTTCATGAACTAGCAAAAGAAACAGGTTTGAACTTTGCCTTACCGAAGCGAAAAAACATATTAAAAAATCCTAAACCTGCTTTGGTTGGAGATTATAAGAATCGGTTAGTAAATATGACAACTCAAACCAAAGATAATATTCCTTTCACAGAAATAGCCATGAGTTGTAATACTCGTTGGACTGCCGATTTTGAAGCAAAGAGTCCATTCAAGGAAAATTATATCTATAACTTTCTTTATGAAAGCAAATTTAAACCTATGTTAACAGGTGATAGTATATTTGATGGGCATTTTTTTATAAAAGTAACAGAAAAAGAAGCGATTGAATTGTTTAATGTAAAAGTTCGGAAATTCTTATTGAGTCATTATCAGAACATCAATTTTCAGATAGAAATTCGTGGATATGAAATTGTAGTCAATGATAGTAATCTATCAAATTCTGACAAGGCAGAAGCAGGAATAGTCGCAAATACGGTTTATATGCTAGATTTTATGACACAATTAGCTGATTTGCTAGAGCAGAAAAGATTGGCTTAAAAAAACTAGGGTACTCTGAGAATGATTACGGAATGAGTTTTTAAAGACCCTATATTAAAAAAGGAATAAGTCAACTACAGTGCTGACTTATTCCTTTTCATTTAGACAAATAAAGCTATTTCGAGTATTCAACGCCTAAATCATCTTTAAAAGCTTAGTGAATAGACAACTTGCGAGTCGTCACTGTATTATCTTTAAAACGAATAGTCATCAAATAAACGCCAGTATTCACATTAGGAACAGCGACTTCTTGACGAGGAGCATTATTATTAAACTGCTGAGTTGCTACACTTTGCCCTAAGATATTAAAAATCTCAACACTTTCGATAGCTGCATCCGCTTCTACCATAACCATACGATTAGCAGTTGCTGGATTTGGGTAAATATTGAAATCATTGATATTTACCTGCTTTGTACTTACAAAATTAGGGTCACAAGAACAAGAATGTCCACCGTCGATTACATAAAAAGTATTATTCGGATAAATATCCCAATTATTGTAAGGCATTGTATCCACGCCAATTCCTTTTACTATCAATTCGCCTTTTTCGATATTTGGCTTTCTAACAAGTGTTCTATTTTTGGTTACCCAATAACCTGTATTCGTTGTCCAAGTTCCGTTTGCAGGTTGTTCGCCTAGAACACCAATAGCATCTAAAATATTATCACCACTAGGAAGATTAACTGATGTACCTTCAATTAAAGCAACAACATCATCACCATTAAAATACATAGGATTAACATTGTCATAAGTTGGGTCAAAGAAACCATCCGCACGACCAGCTAAATCTAAGAAATCATTGTAAATATTGTCATATTTATGGTGTGGAATATCAGCATTAGAACAAGTAACTAAGTCATACTGCACACAAAATACAACAGCACCAGCACTATCCAAAATCGGCATTCCTGTCGTAGCATCACGACAAGTATCCCACATCTGGTAACCATTCCAGGCAGGAATTTCGAAGCAAGTACCTAAAGAATCTTGTTTGTCAATCACTGCCAAATAAGTGTCATAAGGCTGTAACATAGTAGCTGGAAGTTGCTGTGGTTGAAAAGTAGAACTACCATTACTGAAACGACCAATTGAGTATAAAGATAAATCAATCGCCACTGATGTAGGATTGTAAATCTCTACGGCGCGGTTATTAGAATAGCCTTCTACATACTTTGAAATAAAAGGTTTGCTACAATTCTGAGCAGTCAGAAAAGTTACTGTAAAAATAAAGGTTGATAAAAGTAAAATCTTTTTCATGTTATCTTTTTTTGATTTTTTTATTTTTTTTAATTTTTTTGAAAAAAAACAAAGAACTAATAATGGTGCAAAGATATTTCTTTATTAATAGTTAAACCATTTTTTAACTTTAAATTTATGTAAACAGGAAGGCTTAATCAATTGAAAATTGAAAACACTTCTAAAAGTCGCTAATAAAGGTATTTTCATTTTTCATCTTTCAATTATTAATTCAATTAAAGTTTACTTGCTCTGTTTTTTAGAAAATGGTCTGCCAAAACCAAAGCTGTCATAGCTTCTACAATCGGCACTGCTCTCGGAACAACACAAGGGTCATGCCTTCCTTTTCCGACCACTTCCACGGTTTCGCCTGCTTCATTGATGGATTTTTGAGCTGGAATAATCGTGGCAACAGGCTTAAATGCCGTTCTAAAATAAATATCCATACCATTAGAAATACCGCCTTGAATACCGCCAGAGTTGTTCGTTTTAGTAGAAATTACGCCATTTTCATTCACGAATTCGTCATTGTGAGCAGAACCTCGCATGGTTACGCCATCAAAACCAGAACCATATTCGAAGCCTTTACAAGCATTAATACTCAACATCGCTTTCGCCAAGTCGGCACTCAAACGATCAAACACAGGCTCGCCTAATCCTGCTGTCATTCCCGTTACGACGGCATTTACAACACCTCCAATCGTATCTCCATCCTTTCTGACAGCCTTAATTAAGTCTATCATTTGTTCTGCCACAGCTAAATCGGGGCAACGAATAGGCGTTTTTTCTATATTCTCAAAGTCCAATTCCTGATAAGGGGCAGTTGTTTTTAATGCACCGACTTGACTAACATAAGCATTGACTTTTATACCAAAATGAGCCAATAAAAGCTTTGCAACTGCGCCACCAGCCACCCGAGCAGCCGTTTCGCGAGCAGAAGAACGTCCACCACCGCGATAATCCCGCACGCCATATTTGGAATGATAAGTAAAATCTGCATGAGAAGGGCGAAATTTGTCAAAGATGTGAGAATAATCACGCGAGCGCGCATCTTTATTAAAAATGACCATCGAAATCGGTGTTCCTGTTGTTTTTCCTTCAAATACGCCAGATAACAATTCAAAACTATCAGCCTCTTTCCGCTGTGTAACAATACTCGATTGCCCTGGTCTTCTTCTTGCCAATTCATTCTGAATAAAGGCTTCATCTATCTCCAGCCCTGCAGGACAGCCATCAATAATAACACCCAATGCTTTTCCGTGAGACTCTCCAAATGTGGTAATTTTGAATAAATCACCAAAAGTATTCCCTGCCATTTTCTTTTCTTTTTTTAATAACTTTTTTTACCCAAAAGTGCTTTTGTTTGGTGTATGGAAACCAACCTAAAATCATATAGAGCCACTTTCTCTAATGTCACGAGTTCGAAATAGTTCTATTGATAATCTACCCCAGATGCCTTTTGCAAAACCTAAACCTTATAACAAACTAACGGACAACGAGTTAACAAACATTCAAGAACTACAATTTAATTGAAACATTTTGAACTTTCACATTGTCTTTCAAAGAACCTTTTTCCCTTTCAAATAAAAAAGTGACTCCGAATAACTCGAAATCACTTTTCTTTAAATCTTTAAAGTATGTAATTGAGTACGTTTTCAACGTATTCAAACCTTCTTCTTTCCAACAAATCGAATCACTTTACCAATACCATTATGATATAGACCTTCCTTCAATTCAACTTCAACCTCTTCCAGTTGAATAATTTCAAAATTAGGAAAGTTATTTTTAATTGTATCTTCCGAAAAAAGCATTTCAATCATACCTGGCCCGCCAACTTTTGGGTTAGCTGCACGAAGTGACAAATGTCGAGTACTAAAACCTTCGAGTATAAGAAAACCGTTAGGTTGAATCAATTCAGCCACTTTTTGATAGTATTTAGTCAAAATCAAAGGTGGAAAATGCGCATAAATCAATGCAGCAACATCAAATTTCTCTTTGATTAATTCTAATTCAAAAAATTCACCTACTTCATAATTAATAGTAACATTTTGTTCTATTGCCAATTTAAAAGCCTTTTTTTGACCTTCAATGCTCGTATCAAAAGCAAATACTTCTAAGCCTTTTTGAGCTGCATATACGGCATTTCTACCTTCGCCTTCGGCTGGTAAAAGTATTTTACCAGCAAAATGATGCTTATCCAATACTGACTTAAAAAATGTATTTGGAGCTTTTCCGTAAGCATAATCTGTGCTTGCATAACGCGTATTCCACATTGAACTCATTGCTTTTTTTTATAAAAACTAGGTAAGTAACGGAGAAAAAATAACTTACTATAACTTTTTCCATGTAAAATACGAAACAAATAATAATACCAAAGCAACCGCAGCACCTCCAAAACCACCATCAGAAATAGCAAGATGCGCTGATAAAGCTAATATGACATTAAAGAAAAAGCCAGCATACGCCCATTCTTTGAGTGTGCTAGATTTACTAAACCATAAAGCTAACAAACCTAATATCTTTGCAGTAGCCAAAGGATATATAATATAAGTAGGAAATCCCAAATTAGTGAATTCTTCCGCTACCATTGCATTATTAAAAAGATACATTCCTGCTGACATTAACATTAAAGCCGTCAAAAGTCCTGTACTTATCAGATTGATTGTTTTTAAATTTTTCATCGTTTTGATTTTTTAAAAAAAAAATTAAATATTAGTGAAGAAAAATAAATAAGTTGCACCATTATACAACTTTATTTTTTTATTTAAAAGTGCTTAAAAAATTAAGCATAGCACCGCTACGGTTCATTTTTTTAGTGCTTTTAAATAGAACAAAGAAAAAGTAGAACGGTGCTAGTTATTTGTTTTTCTTCACTTAGCACAAATATAAGTCAATAAAAAAGACCAAACATTAATATAGATTAAGAATGTAAGATTAGAGTTTTACTGATTGTAACACTTTGCGGTGATAGCAGCAACAAGAATTCAGTTAGATTATTTAGAGAAAAGCAAACCTTTAGACAAATCAGATAAAATCATAAAGAAGCATTTTTTTTATTAAAATACTTTCTTTTTGCGGCACTCAATGCCTCAGGCGTGATACCCAAATAAGAAGCAATCATTCGTTGTGATACCCTTTGAGTGATATTCGGGTAGGTTTCAATAAAATCCATATAACGGTCAATTGCTGACCAACTCATCAACATAATCACTCGTTTTTGAAGAACTTTTATTCTATTAAATAACTTCGCTGTATTATGTGTACTATCTGTAATAGCAACACTTTTGGGAAGCAATTCTAAAATAGAATCCTCCAATACGTCAATAAACAAATCAGCAGGTTCATCAATAGAAACGGTATCTGCCATTAACCAACCTTCTGGTGCAAACATAAAAATATGTTCTTTTCCTTTTTTATCAATAGTGTAACTACGAAGTAAACCAGATTTTACTTGATACACCTTTGTATTCAAATCGCCATTTCGTTGTAATATTTCTCCTTTCTTAACTTTTATTTCTTTCATTTCTTTTTTTTAAAATAAAGAAATTTGGCTTCCCTCATTTTCATCTTTCAATTTTGGGCCACGAATAATTACATCATGAACAGCCATTTTTTCAACAAAATACTCGACCATCTCTGGTGCAAGTAAGTTATCTGGTTCATGCGGAAAAAAATAAACTTGATGCAATCCTTGTGCAAACCATTCCATTAGTCGCTTAATCCAAGCATCGATTCTTTCGTAATCTGTGGCGTGCAAACCATTGCCAACGAAGCGAATCATTGCCGTATCATTGGTCAGTCTTTGATGCAAAACATCTCTTCGACCAGCCACGTCAGTCATAACGATTGCAATATTGTACTGTTGACAAAGTGCCGTCAAAGCGTCTAAATGCGCTATATTGTCAAACCAACTTTCGTGTCTAACTTCAATAGCCAATGGAATATGAGTTGGAAAACGCTTAAAGAATCTTTCTAAAATAGGCAATCTTTCGTAGCCAAAATATGGCGGTAATTGCATAAATGAACAACCTAATTGAGCCTCTAGCCCATTGATTGAATTACAAAAGCGCAGTAAATTTTCATCCGAACGACCAAGGTCACGGCTGTGACTAATTGATTGTGGAATTTTTGGGCAGAACTGAAAATCTGCTGGTGCGGTTGATTTCCATTTCAAAATAGTCGCTTCATTCGGAATGCGATAATGCGTTGTATTGAGTTCGATGGTATTGAATTGCTTCGCATAATGCCTCAAATAATCCGCTGATTTCGTTCCTTTTGGATAGACACGTCCAACCCATTCTTTCATACTCCAACCTGTACAGCCAACAAAAACAAGCGGTTTTTGGGTTCTTTTAGGTAAAGCTGTCAGTATTTTTTCATTATCAAAATGGCTACTCGGCAAAGCGAAATCAACGTTGGATATATCTTGTAATTTTCCGAATTTCATTAAAAAGTATCTTATTAATCATTCTTAAAAAGCAATTAACAAATGTATGATTTAAAAGGTTATTTCAAAAAAGAAAAAATAGAGTTTTAGAAAAAGTATTTTATATCATTAAAAACTCCTATATTTAATCAAGTTCCTGACTCTTTTTAAATACTACTTCAACTGGGTAATCACACTAAGTGAGAACACCATTCATGTTCAGTGTAGCACTTTGCTTTTTATAAAAAACACAAAATGTTCTATTTTTTTTTCTAGTATTTCTATCTTTCGCTTTTGTTGACACAATTCGGAGTTTTCTGCTCTAAAACAGATGTATTTTTCAATAACATATTTTCCTTCTTTAGAATCCTCATTTGGTGTAACCATGTAAACCATTTCATTAACCGAAAAATTGATGTAGTTCATTCTTAATTTTCCAGGTATATTCATAATTAATTCCTCCAAACTAAAAATGTCCTCAACCCAAAAAGAACCATTCCCTTTTCGTTTCTTAATTGATACCTTCTTTAAAACATCTTTATTCATTTACAACAATAGTAATCGGCAAATTATTAAAACTCCCCTCTGTTGCGTCAAACGTTTCGGGCATTTCGTTTCCTTTATAAAAATAACTACTCTCAAACGTTCCTGAAAGAATCTTCTTTTCTAAATTAAAATAAGAAATATAAACTGCTCCATCTATTGAGTAAAAAGACTTCGCTTTTCCGTCCTCCGTTTGTAGCAACTCACCTCTTGCGATGCCTTGATTTTGGTCATTATTTTTAAAAGGATAATTCCCAACTCCTTCAAAAATATAGACAAAAGACTTCATTGTCACACCTGCTTGAGATGCACTAATTACGATACTATCAATCTGTTCGTTGGTTCTAAAAACGGTTGCTTTCGCTTCATCAGCATTAAATTTCATATCATTCAACACGCAATTAAAAACCATAGGAGACTCTGCTTTATCCTGAGCAGCGTCATTGCTAACAACCGAACTAGAAGGCTTTTCATCTCGACAAGATGCTAAAATGATTAGCAATGACAATAATATTATAGATAGTTTTTTCATGAAAAATTATTTTAAAGCGTTCCTTTTATTCCTATATTTTTAAGTTAAAAAATTACTTCAAACTTCTCACCAACTGCCTAACACTATGCTTCAACATTGGGTCTTTTTTGTAAGATTTATATAATTTAAAAGTCTTTTTGGATTCAAATAACTCATCTGGCGTAATGCCTTTTGTGAGAATATCATCTTTGTTTAGCATTCTCAATCGACCAATTGGCACAATCAAAGTAGAACGATTTGCTAAGTCATAAAAACTATACATCAAGCCCTTTCCATTGGTTGGCATTCCTATAATTTTGGCACGTTTGTAATACTGCAAAACGCCCGCAAAGGCTTCTGCTGCGCTTGCTGTACCTTCATTCACCAATATCGTTACAGGCAAATCGCATTGCTGAATGCCCGTTGTTGCAATCATTTTGATAGCACTATTTTTACTTTGCGTAAATGCCATTGGTTTCTGCCCTGCAAAAATTCCAGCCGAGTTTTGGGCTTCCTGAATCAAGCCACCATAGTTATTACGCAAATCAATAACGAAACCTTCTGCGCCTTTTTCTTTGAGTTCGTTCAGAATTTCTAATAATCGAAACCCAGTTCCTTCCATAAATTGAGGAATCCAAATCACACCGATTTTTTTGCGCTTATATTTAACCAATTGATATAATGGATAAATCAGCGTTTTCATTTCAGTTGCAACTATTGAAAATGCCTTTTCCGTTCCATTTCTATTGACCAACAAATCAACTTTTTTCCCTTTTTTGACTCTCAATAACTGTGCTGATTCTTCCAAAGAAAGCCCTTTTACTGATTTTTTATTGATTTCTATAATCTCGTCATTGGGTAGAACTCCTGCCGCAAAAGCTGCTGAACCATAGATAGGCGCGACTACAATCAATTTGCCTGTCGTTTGGTCAATATCCATTCCGAGCAATTCGGTCAATCCAATTCCAGTATATTGATTGGTTAATATTTCTTCAAAAAAAACCTTAAATTCGTCCTGATTAAGCAACCTCAAAGCGGGGTCACCTATGGTAGAAAGGATAGTTTGAATGGCATCATTCCCTTTTTCTCCATTCAAGGTTGATTTTAAAATGTGATTTTTGAGTGTATCCCAATTTTCAACATTACCATAAGCCGTATCATAATAATTATTTTGAATAATTCTGGTGGCTTGTTCTACCAATTCAAAATCTCTATATTGAGCGTTTAAAGAAGTAGAAAGAAAAAAAACGCTCATTAATAGCGTGAAATATATTTTCATATTATTTTTTTAATAAAATAAAATTAATTCAAAGTCAAGGTTTTATACTTTTTTTTGTAAAAAAAACAAAATTTGATTTTCATTCAATATCTTTGTAGTTCAATTATCAAAAATAGAAATAAAAAACACTAGAAAAGTCATATAATACTCTAATGGAAAACCTAAAATTAAAGCTTTTACACTGGGCAAAGGAAATAAGATTTTTTATTACCAGTCCTATTTTTCTTAAAAATTTTGGTGGAATACTCGCTGTCTGTATAGGAACGATAGGATTAGTCTTATTATTTCTGAATATTTATACGCGTCATGGTTCATATATCACCGTGCCTTCATTTCTTGGTCAGACGATCGAGCAAGGAAACGCGCTCAAAGGAAGTAAATATCTAGAGTTAATTGTAATTGACTCCGCTTCATATACGGATACTTTGGCTTTTGGCGAAATCGTAATGCAAGATCCAGCCCCCGAAGTCAAAGCCAAGAAAGGACGAAATGTCTATGTAACTATCAATCCTTATTCGAAACCTCCAAAACGACTACCTAAACTATGGGATAAGCCACTTTATATGGCGGAGAATGCGCTTCGTCGCACTAGCTTTGAATGGACTGTCGTTAGAGTACCCGATAGAGCAACAAATACAGTTTTGAAAGTTAAATTAATTGGTAAAAATGGAAAGAAAACAATCATTGAACCTTTTAAAAATGGAGATAAATTCGCAGAATTACCTTATGGCTCTAAGTTAGAACTGGTCGTCGCAGAAGGTGCAGGTGCAGTCGTTGGCATACCAGATTTGGTTTGTTTGACTTATGGAGAAGCATTGAATATTATTAGAGATAATAACTTTTCTAAAGGAGCTTTAATGGTATCAGGCAGTTTGTCCGATTCTACTAATGCCTATATTTGGCAGCAATCTCCTTCCGCTTACGATGGCTTAACTATCAATGTCGGTGACCCAATCGACTTATGGATACAAACTAGCCAACCTGATGGCTGTATTGAAGATGATAGTACTGGAGAATGGGAGTAATTTTGATTTGTGGGTTGCGAGTTGGCTACCGCTATTAGTTGCCAAAGCAGCGGTAGCCAACTCGCAACCCAACTACTTACTCCATAAACATCAGAATCGCAGCAAAAGCTGTAATCAAAGTCGTAAAAACAGTAGCCAACTGCACTGAGCGGCGTATATTATCCATAAAATCATGAATCCCGTCAGCGTGTTTGGGGTATCTAATAACAATTTCTTCTATCTTTTTTTTACTAAAAATATCCGTTGTATTGAACTCAATTTCATTCTGAACGAGGTATTTATACGCTTTAAAAACGCGCATTCTAAAATAGAAATTTAAAGCAAAAATACATATAAACATTCCTATAACTAAAGTAATTAATACTATTTTCATTGGTCTTTTTTTATCAAAAAATATCCTGTAAAGGTACAATTGATTTTGATATTTGAAATCATTTAATGAAAGAAAAAATAAGAATAATACAGAAAATGAAAATCATCTGCACCGTAATCAATGACTTAAATTATGACCAAAGAATGCAACGTATTTGTACGAGTTTGCAAGAAAATGGACATGAAGTCGTTTTGATTGGAAGGCAAATCAAAACATCAAAACCGCTTACGAAACAATCTTTTGGTCAACGCAGAGTTCGATGTTTTTTTAATCATGGGAAGTTTTTTTATATCGAATATAATATTCGATTATGGTGGATTTTGTTGTTTTCGAGCTTCGATGTGGTGTGTAGCGTTGATTTAGATACAATATTACCAGGTTTTTATATTTCAAAAATTAAAGGAAAAACCTGTGTTTATGATGCACATGAGTACTTTTCGGAAGTTCCCGAGGTAGTTAATCGACGATTGACCAAAGCCATTTGGGAAAAAGTAGCTAACTTAACTATTCCAAAAGTCAAGTATGCATATACTGTTTCTCAAAGTCTGGGAACAGCACTCACCGAGCGATACCAAACGCCATTTGGAATTATTAGAAATGTACCATTTGCATATCAACCTATCAATGAATCTGATATTCAACGGGTTTCTAAAAAATATCAATTACCAGTTAAAAAAACATCCGAAAAAATTCTGATTTATCAAGGTGCATTAAACGACGGAAGAGGAATCGAACAGCTTTTGGAAGCTATAAAAGATGTTAAAAATATATCTGTTTGGTTGGTTGGAGAAGGCGATTTGTCTGATTTTCTTAGAAAAAAAGCGCAAAGCTTAGCAGTAATGGACAAGGTACATTTTCTGGGATTTGTTCAACCTACCGACCTAAAGGTTTTGACACGACTAGCCGATATTGGCTATAACTTGTTAGAAAACAAAGGCAAAAGTTATTATTACTCATTGGCGAACAAATCATTTGACTACGTTCAGGCCGAAAAACCTGCTTTACACCCTAATTTTCCTGAATATATTTTTTTGAATCAGCAATATGAAATAAGTTTATTGATACCTAATCTATCTTTAGATGCTATCAAAAGCGCGATTGAACGACTTTTAACGGATGATGAATTTTATAATCGCCTATCTCAAAATTGCAAAAAAGCCAAATCAGAATGGTTTTGGGAAAAGGAAGAAAAAGAATTATTAAGTATCTATGAGTCAATTGAAAAGGCTATTTCGTAGAAGCTTTTAGAGCTTTCATATCAAAATTTTAACATTTTGTTAAAACAACCGTAATAATTTTCATATCTTAGAAACAGATTTGTTAAACAATACGGTTTTTTATGATTTTATGTGAATAGTCTAGTTACTCGATTCTAGTTTCTGCTACCGCTGTTAATCGAAACAGCGGTAGCAGAAACTAGAATCCAGAATCCAGAAACTTAATCCGTTTAAGTAGATTGTATTTTGAATGACCACATAAAATCATAAAGAACTAACAATACTTTATTAATAAGGGAGTAGGCAATAAATAACCTACCACAAAGAACGTCATTGTTTTTTATTTAGACAAGGCAAAAAACGGAGTCCTAGCATCGCTAAGGCGAGTATTTTTAACGCAGTATAAATGAAAAACAATAAGTTCGACTGGTAGATTATTTTTTGCCTAATCCCTAACCAACTTAAAATTTATTTACATGAGTACAACTGGACAAAACCGTGTTCAACGCATTATCAATGAGGGCTATGACTTCAAATTGGGGCAATATATTGGCGATGGCTTTAATATTTTTCATAAAAATTTAGGCGGATTTATAGGCTTTTTTATCTTATCTTTTATAATTTCTTTCGTTGTTCTTATTATTCCAATAGTCAACATTTTTTCTGCTTTTATTCTTGTTCCTCTTTTTGCAGGTTTTTTTATTGTCGCTAATAAAGTGAGAAATAATGAACATTATGAATTTGGTGATTTCTTTAAAGGTTTTGAAAAGATTGGCCCATTATCAATTTGGATATTATTAAGTTTTGCTTTATCTCTTTTATTAATGCTACCATATTTAATGTATGTAGGTTCAGTAATGATGCCTATGATGCAAGCGATATTAGATGGTGTTGAGCCTGATCCTGAAGTAATAATAGAAGCGAGCGAAAATATTAATATAATGCTTGCATACTTACTATTATTGCCTTCATTATATTTTGGAATTGCATGGTCTTGGGGGTTTTATTTTGTTATTTTCTTTAAAATGTCAGCTTGGGAAGCGTTAGAATCAAGTAGAAAGATTATTACTAAAAAATGGTTTTTCTTTCTCTTATTTGGAATAATAATTTACATAATTTCTATTGCTGGATTTATTGCAATTGGTATTGGTTTACTATATACGATTCCTGCGATGATGCTAGCAAATTTTGCAGCATTCGCGGATGTGATTGGATTAGGAGATGATGAAATCAATGATGTTCAAGATTCTATTTTAGACCATCTGATTGGAGAGTAGTATCAGCATTTTATAAAAAAAGAAAGCCGCTATTTTACAATTTGTAAAATAGCGGCTTTCTTTTTTTCTTTTCTTATGAAAGGTCTTTCACCTCAAGGCTACCTGTATCTGCACCTACAATTCCTTGTTTTTTATCTTCAAAATCCATAAACCAAAGCGGTTCAGTATCAAAAGGAGATAAAGGAAAATACAATTTAAAAGAAAAACAATCCATTTGTTCCTCTCTTTGCCCTATTCGAAAAGCATCAATAGCTTCATTTTTAATACTAGAAAAGGGCTGAAATCCAAAAGGAAGACTTGTCTCTTCAGTCGAAACAACTCCGTTTACGTGATTGATTTTCTTATAATTAGTACTTTCTTCATTATTTTCATAAGAAAACTGAATAATTGCGCTCCAATCGACGTTAGTTTCACTAAGCTTTATTTCGATTTTCAGAAAATCGAAAGTTTGTAATTTCTCATCAAAAGCTATTTGAATTTCTTTTTTTATTGTTTTAAAAGAAGGTAACAGACTATAAGGAATAGCTGTAAAAAAGTCATTTTCATTAGATGATGAGAATGTATTTTTAATTTTAATAACAAAATCTTGAAATATGCCCAAAGTAAAAGTGTTTTAAAAAGATGACTGACTACTAAGGTTTAAATTCGGTAGTTTATTAAATTGGCATTTTTTGTAAAAGACCAACAATTAACTGATATTATACAAGGCATTACAAAAGCACTTTTGCGTAATATCAATAACTGACTAATCAATCACCAAAAAGCTGAAAGAGTCAATTCGCATTTCCTGTTTTCTCATTTAAAGGTACAGTTTTTATTTTAAAATCTCTTTCTAAGCGTAAATTTGAATGATTATTTGAATAAAAATTGGTGATACCGAAATAATTTGTTTTTATTTGTAGCATCAGCAATTCTACACTAACCATATATTAACAAGTTTTACAAAGCTTACTCTTACCTATACCTAAATTTTTTCTAATTGTAATAGATTGCAGTGATAGGTTATCTCACTAAAAATATTAGTGAAATAACTAAAACACTTCTAAACAAATTTAATATCATTTTCTACAAGATAGTGTCACAGTTCTGCTATGAGCTGCAACTCTATTTCTAAAAAATGATTATAAAAGACAATAAGTACAATGACAAATAAGTCTTGATTATCAACATTTTACGCCATTTTCTATACTTGATTACTTTTATT
>CAKZLT010000063.1 GCA_937127195.1 uncultured Saprospiraceae bacterium | reverse complement strand
GGTGGCAAATTCATAAACCAGGCTCATTACCTCCAACAATGACAGTCGAAGGTCATGAAATTCCAGATTTATACCAAATCGTAGGTTCTGCATTCGAGCAAGAATGGCTTGTTGGTTTATATGTTATTTCAATGGTTGTTTTGGCATATCATCTTATTCATGGTTTTAATAGTGCTTTTCAATCTTTAGGATTGAATCATAAGAAGTATGCTTCTTTATTGAAGTTTCTAAGCATTGGCGTTTTTGGAATTATCATTCCATTATTATTCGCAGCTATGCCTATTTTCTTTTATTTGAAAGCTATGTAAATAGAATGAGAGAGTTAGTGAACCTGTCTTTGCAGTCAGGTAGATAATAAAATGAGTGAATAACTTTTGACAATCAATATATTATCCCTCTTTTTATCTTAAGCTATTCTTTATTTCGAGCTTTCAGTAAAGTTATTTTAGAGATTAATTTTTTTAAAAAAAATACAATCAAGATATATGAGTTTCGATTCAAAAATTCCAGAAGGTGCGTTAGGCGAGAAGTGGACGAAATACCGTTCTACAATGAACTTAGTAGCTCCGAATAATAAACGTCGAATTGATATTATCGTAGTAGGAACTGGTTTAGCTGGTGCTTCTGCGGCGGCAACTCTCGGCGAATTAGGCTATAATGTAAAAGCATTTACATTCCATGATAGTCCGCGTAGAGCGCATTCAATTGCAGCTCAAGGTGGTATCAATGCAGCAAAAAATTATCAAAATGACGGTGATAGTGTTTACCGTTTATTCTACGATACTGTAAAAGGTGGTGATTACCGTTCTCGTGAAGCTAACGTTCATCGTTTGGCAGAAGTGAGTAGAAATATTATTGACCAAGCGGTCGCTCAAGGTGTTCCTTTGGCACGCGAATATGGTGGTTTGTTAGCCAATCGTTCATTTGGTGGTGTACAAGTATCTCGTACTTTCTATGCTAGAGGTCAGACTGGACAGCAATTATTATTAGGTGCTTATAGTGCTTTGTCTCGTCAAATTGCTTTGGGGAATGTAAAAATGTACAATCGCCATGAGATGCTTGACTTAGTAAAAGTTGACGGAAAAGCTCGTGGTATTGTAACTCGTAACTTAGTAACAGGTGAGATTGAAAGCCACGCGGCTCACTCCGTTGTTCTAGGTACAGGTGGTTACGGAAACGTATATTACCTTTCTACGAATGCAATGAATTGTAATGTAACAGCAGCATGGAGAGCGCACAAAAAAGGTGCTTATTTCTCTAATCCTTGTTATAATCAAATTCACCCAACTTGTATTCCTGTATCTGGTGATTATCAGTCAAAGTTAACTTTGATGTCAGAGTCATTGCGTAACGATGGTCGCGTTTGGGTACCAAAAAATATCGAAGATTCTAAAGCGATTCAAGCTGGTAACAAGACCGCAGAAGATATTGCAGAAGAAGATAGAGATTACTACTTAGAACGACGTTATCCTGCATTTGGTAACTTAGTACCTCGCGATGTGGCTTCAAGAGCAGCGAAAGAAAGATGCGATGAAGGTTATGGTGTTGGACCAACAGGTTTGGCCGTATTTTTAGATTTCAAAGATGCTATTAATCGTTTGGGAGAAAGTACTATTCGTGAGCGTTATGGTAACTTGTTCCAGATTTATGATAAAATTGCTGGTGCAAATCCATATAAAACACCAATGATGATTTATCCTGCTATTCACTATACAATGGGTGGATTGTGGGTCGATTATAACTTAGAGTCGAATGTTCCAGGACTTTTTGTAATTGGAGAAGCTAATTTCTCTGACCACGGTGCTAACCGTTTAGGAGCTTCGGCATTGATGCAAGGCTTGGCAGATGGTTATTTCGTATTACCTTATACAATTGGTCAATTCTTATCTGGCGAAATTCGTACACCTCAGTTCACAACAGAAGGTAAAGAGTTCAAACAAGCAGAAAAAGATGTTAAAGAACGTTTGGATAAATTAATGAAGATTGGAGGAAAGCAATCAGTAGAGAGTTTTCACCGTCGCTTAGGTAAAATACTTTGGGATCACTGTGGAATGTCTCGTAATGCGGAAGGCTTGACAAAAGCTCGTAAGATGATTCAAGATTTAAAAGCAGAATTTTATAAAGATGTTTTCGTTCCTGGTTCAGCGGATGATTATAATCCTGAATTAGAAAAAGCAGCTCGTGTAGCTGATTTCTTCGAGTTGGGAGAACTCATGACCGTAGATGCTTTGAATAGAAACGAATCTTGTGGTGGTCATTTCCGTGAAGAATCGGTAGCCGATGATGGTGAAGCAAAACGCGATGATGAAAACTACAAATACGTTGCTGCATGGGAAAATAACCCTAACGGCGACCCAATTCTACATAAGGAAGAGTTAGAGTTCAAAAATATAGAATTGAAAACTCGTTCTTATAAGTAGTACAAACCTCCCCTAGCCCCTTCGGAGGAGCTAGAGGAGGTTTCCAATTAATTCTTAATTTTAAATTATTAATTAGATTATGAATATTAATTTAAAAGTTTGGAGACAAAAAAGTCCAAAAGCCAAAGGTGGCTTTGAATCATATAAAGTAGAGGTAAACGAACACATGTCTTTCTTAGAGATGTTTGATGTATTAAACGAAAAACTTGTTGCTAAGAAAGAAGAACCAATTGCCTTTGAACATGATTGTCGTGAAGGAATTTGTGGAACTTGTAGTATGGTCGTGAATGGTCAGCCTCATGGTCCTATGAAAGGAACAACGGTTTGTCAAGTTCACATGCGTTATTACAATGATGGCGATACGATTACCGTTGAACCATTCCGCGCCAACGCATTTCCATTAATCAAGGATTTGGTCGTTGACCGTTCTTCTTTTGATAGAATTATTCAATCTGGTGGTTATATTTCTGTGAATACAGGTCAAGCACAAGATGGTAATTCTATTCCGATTGAGAAAGAACAATCCTCTAGAGCAATGGATGCAGCAGCTTGTATTGGTTGTGGTGCTTGTGTTGCTGCTTGTCCAAATGCTTCAGCGATGTTATTTACATCGGCTAAAGTTTCTCACTTGGCATTATTACCACAGGGAGAAGTTGAAAGCAATAAGCGTGCTAACAGAATGGTTGCTCAAATGGATGAGGAAGGTTTCGGTATGTGTTCTAATACTCGTGCTTGTGAAGCGGAATGTCCTAAAGAAATTTCTTGGGAAAACATCGCAAGAATGAATAGAGAATATATTGGTTCTGTATTTGGTTCTGAGGTGTAATTTTAATTGGCAATTGACAATTGAAAATGTCTTTTGTTTCGATTGTTTTTTTTATAAAAAAGTCGTTATTCTAATAAGTTAGAATAGCGACTTTTCTATTAAGTACGTGAGCAGAAGTAATGACGTAATTATAAGGAAGTATTCTTTCTGTTCTATGATTTAAAAAATGTGAGTATAGCGAGCTACACGAATACTTTTCAAATCATAGAACAGAAAAAAGACGAGTTAAAATACGGGATTACTTTTGCTCACGTACTTAAGAATGGAATTTATTTGAGA
>CAKZLT010000062.1 GCA_937127195.1 uncultured Saprospiraceae bacterium | reverse complement strand
CTCATCTTTAGCAACTCCAAAAACTTTAGCTGCAGTTGCTGTATGAATATCTTCTCCTTTTACAAAAGCCTCTTGCATGTTTTCATCCTCACTCAAGGCTGCAATAATTCTTAATTCTATCTGAGAATAATCCGCCGCCAATAAGACATGGTTTTCATCCATCGGAATGAATGCCTTTCTGATTTTTCGACCTGCTTCATCCCTGATAGGAATATTTTGCAAGTTCGGATTTTCGGAACTCAAACGCCCCGTTGCTGCTCGCGCTTGATTATAAGAAGTATGAATTCTTCCCGTTTTTGGGTTAATCATTCTAGGAAGTGCATCAACATAAGTAGATTTTAATTTAGCTAATTTTCTAAAAGCCAGAATATCTCTAATCACTTCGCTTTCCTCAGCCAATTCTGATAGCTTTTCTTCATTGGTAGAGTATTGCCCTGTTTTTGTTTTTTTCCAACGGTAAGGTACTTTCAATCTATCAAACAAAACCTCTCCTACTTGCTTAGGCGACGCAATATTGAATCGAGTACCAGCTTTTCGGTATATTTCGTTTTCTTTTTCTAAAATTTGCTTTTCTAATAGCACAGAATATTCGTTCAAAAAGTCACCATTTACACGAACACCATTATATTCTACATTAGTTAAGACCTTAATCAACGGAATTTCTAACTCATTAAATAAGTTCATCAAATCCATTTCTTCCAGCATCTTTTCCATAATAGGCTTCAACTGCAACGTAATATCTGCATCTTCAGCAGCATATTCTGATACTCTATCAACTGCAATATCACGCATTGATAATTGGTTTTTACCTTTCTTACCAATCAGCGTTTCAATCGAAACCATTTTATATCCTAAATACGTTTCTGCCAAGTAATTCAAGTTGTGTCTCAAATCTGGCTCGCACAAATAATGCGCAATCATAGTATCAAATAAAGGTCCATCTACCTCAATTCCATACCATTTCATCATCAAAATATCGTACTTCAAGTTTTGACCAACTTTCTCAATATGCTGGCTTTCAAGCACACCTTTAAATTCTTGCGCAATTGCTTTCGCTTCTTCATAATCAGCAGGAACAGGCACATAATATCCCTCTCCTTTCCACATCGAAAAAGCAATTCCTACCAATTCCGCTTCATTCGGGTCAATGCCTGTCGTCTCCGTATCAAAACAAAATGATGCTACCTTTTCTAACTTTCCAATCAATTCTGCACGCTTTTCTGGCGTATCCATTAGGAAGTAAGTATGTGGCGTATTTTCAATATTTTTATCAACAAGCGTTGCGTCAAAACTTGGCTTCTTAGGCTTACTAGTTTTTTTAGCAATCGGATTTCCAAACAAATCTGTTTGAGAAGGGTCAGGATGTCCGTCATCTCCTAGTATTTTTTTAGAAATAGAACGAAACTCCAATTCTGTAAATAATTCTTTAAGCTTTGGTTTATTCATCGCTCCAATTAGGCAATCTTCTTCCGAAAACTCTACATCTGGAATATCTAATACAATTGTTGCCAATTTTTTAGAAAGCAAACCTTGCTCTGCAAACTCAATTACACGTTCTTTTTGCTTACCTTTTAGTTCATGTGCATTTTCAATCAAGCCTTCAACCGAACCATATTTGGCTAATAACTTCTGCGCTGTTTTAGGGCCAATTCCTGGGATTCCAGGGATATTATCGACACTATCACCGCACAATCCTAGCATATCAATCACTTGCTCAACTCTGTCAATTTTCCAACTTTCTAGCACTTCTGGAACACCCAATATTTCGACACCATTCCCTTTTCGAGAAGGTTTATACATAAAAATATTCTCAGAAACCAATTGCGCATAATCCTTATCTGGTGTCATCATAAAGACCTGAAAGCCTTCTTTTTCCGCTTTCTTTGCCAAACAACCAATCACATCATCCGCTTCATAGTTATCCTTTACAATAATTGGCAAATTAAACGCCTTTACAATCTCCTTTATATAAGGTATTGCCGTAACGATATCTTCTGGAGTCGAGTCGCGATTCGCTTTATATTCCGTAAATACTTCTTTACGAAAAGTTGGGCCAGGAGGGTCAAGTACCAAAGCCAAGTGCGTCGGGTTCTCCTTTCTGATAAGCTCCCAAAGTGTGTTCACAAATCCATAAATGGCTGACGTGTTCACTCCTTTTGAGTTAATCATTGGGCGCGAAATAAACGCAAAATGCGCTCTAAATATCAAAGCAAAACCATCTAATAGGAATAACTTTTTTGAGTCGGTATTTTCTGACATGATTTTTTATTTGGAATTCGCGGATTTTGTAGCGAATTGTTTTTTCTTTTTTTAAAAAAATGAAGCTCAACAAAATAAACT
>CAKZLT010000061.1 GCA_937127195.1 uncultured Saprospiraceae bacterium | reverse complement strand
GACACTGATGTTTGGGCATTGTCAGAAGGCTATGTTTCGGTAGTTCCTTGCGCCCATGATTTGACTGCATACAAAGCAATTGGAGAACTAAAAGGTTTAGAAAACTAGAATTATGGAAAGGTTACAAAAAGTACAAGGCATTAGAAAATATAATGCTGTTTGGTTCGGAATAATTATGGGAATTGTTGTTCCTTTTGTTGGTTATGCTGTTTTATTGATGATAAATGAAAGTATTGGAGCAGCGGGTTGGCAAGTTAATGGAAATACTTTTGGAGGATTTTCTCATAAGTTAATGGCTTTAATAGCTATTTGTATGAACTTGATTCCATTCACGGTTTTTCAAAAAAAGAAAATGGATAATGCAATGCGTGGCGTTTTTATGCCGACTATGGCGTATATTATCGTTTGGATTTATTTTTATAGCGCAGAATTTTAAAAAAGGTATCGAAGATTTTCAAAGTATTCGACAATACCTAAGTTTTTAATAATTTTTCAATGAAATACTATATAATTGCTGGCGAAGCTTCGGGAGATTTGCATGGTGGAAACATGATGAAGTCACTCAAAAAGTTGGATACTGAGGCTCAATTTAGAGTTTGGGGAGGCGATTCAATGGCACACGAGAGTGGAGGAAACTTAGTAAAACATTACAGAAATACGGATTTTGTAGGTTTCACTGAAGTAATAGCTAATCTAAGAACTATTTTAACGAACATAAAAAATTGTAAGAAAGATATTCTAGCTTATCAGCCCGATGCCCTCGTTTTGATTGATTATCCTGGCTTTAATCTTAGAATTGCGAAGTGGGCAAAGAAAAAAAACCTTAAAATCATTTACTATATATCTCCTCAAGTTTGGGCGTGGAACTCTAGACGAGTACACAAAATCAAGAAAATAGTAGATAAAATGATGGTTATTTTGCCTTTTGAGAAGGATTTCTACAAAGGTTATGACTATGATGTAGAATTTGTTGGTCATCCTTTATTAGATGCTATTGATGATTATTCGAAGGAGGGAAGTAATTTTTATGAAAAAAATAAAATTTCTAAAGAGAAAAAAATAATTGCATTACTTCCTGGAAGTCGTAATCAAGAGGTCAAGAATCTTTTCTCGGTTATGATAGAATTACTTCCATTGTTTCCAGATTATCAGTTTGTTTTGGCTGGTGCGCCCTCTATTCCATCCGATACTTACCAAAAGCATATTTCTAATTATAATGAAAAAAGAAAAGCTAGTGGTAAGTCTTTAATTGATTTACCTATCGTTTTTGGGCAGACTTATCAGTTACTCAAACAAGCAGAAGCGGCAGTTGTTACTTCTGGAACAGCTACTTTAGAAACGGCTCTTTTTCAGATTCCGCAAGTTGTTTGCTATAAAGGAAGTACTATCTCTTACCAAATTGCAATAAGAATTGTAGATATTAAATATATTTCTTTGGTTAATCTAATTATGGATAAAGAAATTGTTACAGAACTTATTCAGCATAAATTTAATGTAGATAATCTCAAAAATGAGCTGCAAAAAATATTAAATCCAGATCAACAAAAAAATATCAAGGAAGGTTATTTAGAACTTAGAAAAAAATTAGGCGGCGGCGGCGCGTCTAAGAAAGCAGCAGAAACTATATGGAAAATTTTAAATGAGTAAATTATTTTTCTGTTAAAATAATTTTGATTCTTTGGAAGTTATTTCCGTGTAAAAAACTTGCTGATAAATATGTTTAAATTCTTAAACCTTGTCGGCTTTTGAAACCGACAAGGTTTGATTTATTCAAGTTAAATATTTCAGTTAAAAATTTACAAAGCGAAAATTATTGGACTAATAAGATTCCTCAATTTTATAAACTTTGTAAATCAGCCTTTTTAATGCAAAAAAGCGGTTTTGGGAAATCTATAATTTTTTTATCAACCTTATTTCTACAATAGTTTTCAAAGAACCAAAAAAGGTTTTGCCTCTTCTCTCCTATTCCTTTTTTTGTTTCTTTGAGAATTTTTGCCACGAACGCACGAATAAGGTTTTCAACTAGTTTCTAGTTTTATTTATGGTATTTAATTTAAAGAATTTAACACCTGAGTAAAATAAAAACAAGTTAAAGTATTTTTATTGTAAAAAACAACACCTTGCCTATACAATAGGTTATTTAAACAAAAGCACATAAACAATTGATAAACAACAGCCTATAAAGTTTTAATTCCGCTATTAATTTCGTACCTTAAAATATTATTTCAAATCAAAACCAAAATAAAATGGATTTAATGAGTATTCTTATTTGGCTTATTTTAGGAGCTATTGCAGGTTGGGCAGCAGGTCAATTGATGAAAGGTAGTGGTCTAGGTTTAGTTGGTAATATTGTTGTTGGTATCGTTGGAAGCTTTTTAGGAGGCTGGTTAGCGGGGCAATTGGGCATATCTGGCTCAGAAACAGGCGGACTTAGTATTGCAAGTATCATCACAGCTATAGTTGGAGCAAGTTTACTGTTATTTATAATCGGGCTTGTGAAAAAAAATTAAATATTTCTGTATAAAATGTTTTTCAAAAATGGTTCTTCACTAAAGTAAAGAGCCATTTTTTTATAAAAAATCGTATAAAAAATTACTACTCAATAAAACAACAATAGCTACTCACTTACTTTAATAAATAAAGTATATAAGTAGCTATATAGCACAGAATGCGCTTAAAAAGGCTTTCTATAAAAATTAAATACCTCTAGTTGCTTTTACCAAACCAGTAAGTGCAAAAGGAAGTCCAACCCAAAACCATTCATTAGCAAAGATTAATAAAGCAATTGTTACTAATGTAGATACAATTGTAATAATCCAATATAAACCTGTGCTTTCTTTTTCTTGTGTATTTTCTGCCATGATTATTTTTTTATTCTTAATGAATGCACAAATGTAAGAACCTATCTCGAATTTAGATAAATTACAGCTAAGAATTTTCATCATTTTTTGTAAAAAAATAAATTATAGCAAAAACGACACTCTACAATATGAGTTCTTAGCTCTAAAAAATATATATTTGAAAAAATAAATCGTTCTTCGAGAACATTCAAAGAATCAAATAAAAATAGAAATGTCTAAAAAGCAAATCAAGAATAATCATGATGAATCTAATATGTTTTCAAACCCCAATAACGAACCATGGGGTAAAAATATCTGGGGAAATAAATTTTCGCTTTTTGGTCTAATTCTTCTTTTGATTACTGGCGCAATTGTTTTTTATGCGGATTCGCAAGGTCTCATTAATTGGGAAAAATCTGGTGACCCAATGGAGCAAGCTCATCCTCTCTTACAAGAAAAGACCGATAGCTTATAAGTATTGGCAGTTAGTAGCCAGCTAAGTTAATTCATAATCAACTTTCATTAATTTCTTATTAATTTTTATAAAAATGAAACCCATTACTTTCTATAAATACCAAGGAACGGGTAATGATTTTGTCATTATAGACAATAGAAAAGGCATTTACAAACCGACAACTGAACGTAATCGCTTGCTTTGTGACCGAAAATTTGGAATCGGAGCAGATGGATTAATTTGCTTAGAAGCTTCCGAAAAATACGATTTTGAAATGTTGTATTTTAATTCGGATGGTAACGAAAGTACGATGTGTGGCAATGGAGGGCGGTGTTTGGTCGCTTTCGCCAAAAAGATAAACGTCATTGAAGATAAAACAACTTTTAATGCCATTGATGGACTTCATGAAGCAATCGTTAGACTTGATGGCTGGGTTGAGTTAAAAATGATGGACATTCCAACAGTCGAACAAAATAATGGGAATTTTATCTTAAATACAGGTTCTCCTCATTTTATAGAATTGGTTGAAAGCGTAGCCGAAGTTGATGTTTATAATAGAGGAAAAGCTATTCGATATAATGACCGTTTCAAATCAGAGGGCATTAATGTCAACTTCGTTGAAGCAAGAGCCAACGGCATCAAGGTTGCAACTTACGAAAGAGGCGTTGAAGACGAAACTTTATCTTGTGGAACTGGTGTAACTGCTGCTGCAATCGCTTACAGTTTCCAAAATGAGACTATCAAAAACGTTCCTATTGAAACAAAAGGCGGCAATCTTTCTGTTAAATTTGATAAAACTAATAGAGGTTTTGAAAACGTTTGGCTATGCGGCCCAGCAACTTTCGTATTCAAAGGAGAGGTTTG
>CAKZLT010000060.1 GCA_937127195.1 uncultured Saprospiraceae bacterium | reverse complement strand
AATGTAGCTGGTGGACATGGTGGCGCGTGTCGCCCGCAGATTTCGAATAGTGGTCGATATTTGGCATTTGTGCGTCGTGTTCGTACCAAATCTGTTTTGTATTTACAAGATTTGGAAACGGGAGAAGAATGGCCAATTTTTGATGGATTAGCCAAAGACCAAATGGAAGCATGGACTATTTTTGGTGTTTATACAGGCTTTTCTTGGACTCCAAAT
The DNA here is from genome assembly GCA_937127195.1 of uncultured Saprospiraceae bacterium. GTDB lineage: Bacteria > Bacteroidota > Bacteroidia > Chitinophagales > Saprospiraceae > CAKZLL01. The sequence goes on along the minus strand of CAKZLT010000060.1, from coordinate 8,374 downwards.
GATAAAAATATCATTATTTGGGGAAAAGAAGGACGTATATGGAATGTCGATGTAGAAAGAAAGCGTGGTCAATTAGTCAAATTTTCGGTAACGGCGAAGCACAAAATCGCGGAAGCGGTTCGCTTTGAACAGCAAGTTTATGATGAAAAATTTGATGCAAAGGCTATTCGTCAAGCGGTGACTTCTCCTAATGGAAAGTTATTAATTTTCAACGCTGCTGGTTACTTGTGGAAAAAGAAATTACCCAACGGAAAACCTGAGCGATTATTACCGAAAATGGATGATTTACAATTTGAACCAACATTTTCACCAAAAGGAGACGAAGTTGTTTTCGTTACTTGGAATGATGTAGAAAAAGGTGCTATTTATAAAGTCTCCACTACGGCTCGCAAACCGATTCCTGTTCGATTGACCACCAAAAAAGGTATTTATCGCACGCCGCAATTTTCGCCTGACGGAAAAATGGTCGTTTATAACAAAACAGGCGGAAACAATCATCAAGGGCATTCTTTTACAAAAGACAGAGGTATTTACACTATGTCAAGCAGTGGAAAAAACCACAAATTAGTCACCAAAAGCGGAGAAAACCCTCGTTTCGACAAAACAGGAAAACGCATTTTCTTACAAACGGGCGGTTATTTATTCGGTAGTTTGAAAAAAGGTTACAACAGCGTCAAACTCGACGGAACGGATAAAAAGCAAATTTTAAAAACAAAATATTCAACGCAATTTGTGCCGAGTCCAGATAACAAATGGGTCGCATTTATTGATTTATTTAAGGTTTATATTGCGCCGATGCCGCAGACTGGAAAGGCGTTTGGTTTATCTCCAGAGACAAAAGCAGTGCCGATTGCTTTGGTATCAAAAGACGCAGGAATCAACTTACATTGGTCGGGCGATTCTGAGACTTTGCACTGGACATTGGGAGATGAATACTTCTCAACGACCTTGAGAGAGCGATTTTTATTTTTAGAAAATGCCGTTGATAGTTTGCCGCCTCTAGCCGAAAAAGGATTAAAAATTGGTTTAGAATTAGAAACTGACAAACCTAAAGGAACTATCGTTTTGAAAGGTGCGCGCATCATTACAATGAATGGAGAGGAAGTCATCGAAGATGGTACTATCGTTATCAAGGAGAATAAAATCGTAGCGATTGGTAAGAGTGAAGATGTCAAAAAACCGTTTCGCGCTAATGTGATTGACGTATCTGGTAAGACAATTATGCCGGGAATCATAGATGTTCACGCACACGTTGGAAACTTCCGTTATGGTTTGAGCCCACAACAACAATGGCAATACTTCGCAAATTTAGCTTATGGAGTTACTACCGTTCATGACCCTTCTTCTAATAGTGAAATGATATTTTCACAATCAGAAATGATAAAATCGGGCGCGATGGTTGGGCCAAGAATGTACTCAACGGGTGTCATTCTTTATGGTGCAGAAGGCGATTTTAAAGCAAAAATCAACAGCTTAGAAGATGCAAAATCTGCACTTCGACGCACAAAAGCATTCGGTGCTTTTTCTGTAAAATCATATAATCAGCCGCGTAGAGAACAACGCCAAATGGTGATTCAAGCTGCTAGAGAATTAGAAATGCAGGTTGTTCCAGAAGGTGGTTCTTTCTTCTTTCATAATATGTCGATGATTCTGGATGGTCACACAGGAGTTGAACATAATATTCCTGTTGCGCCGCTTTATCGCGATGTGATTGATGTTTGGAAAAATAGTAATACAGGTTATACGCCTACTTTAATTGTAAATTACGGTAGTGTAAATGGTGAATATTACTGGTATCAAAACACGAACGTTTGGGAAAAAGACCGTTTATTGAGTTTTACGCCTCGTTCGATTGTTGATTCTCGCTCTCGTCACCGCACGATGTTGCCAGATGAAGAATACCAAAATGGACATATTTTAACTTCTAAATCTTGTAAAAAACTAGCTGATGCTGGCGTTAAGGTTAATTTAGGTGCGCATGGTCAGTTACAAGGTTTGGGTGCACACTGGGAACTTTGGATGCTCGCGCAAGGTGGCATGACGAACATGGAAGCTTTACGTTCGGCGACTCTGAATGGTGCGCATTACTTGAGTATGGATAAAGAAATTGGTTCTTTGGAAGTCGGAAAATTAGCTGATTTGATTGTTTTGGATAAAAATCCTTTGGAGAATATCCGAAACACAGAAACGGTTATCTATACAATGGTGAACGGTCGTTTGTATGATTCTGCAACGATGAATGAAACTGGAAATACAAGCCAAAAACGTTTACCGTTCTACTGGGAAGTGAACAAATACAGTAATTCTTTTGATTGGCATGAAGCGACTAATTCGTTTATGCGTCCGAAGTGTGGCTGTGGCGCGCATTAGAGGTTCAATGAATGGATGATAAAATGAATGGATGAGAGAATAGCTACCGCTGTTCTTGTTCTGAGTGGCAATGCTTCTTTTGGGAGTGTTGCCATTTTTTATATATCTTTGAAAAAGATAAAATAGATTAAAATTATGATAACATCAATTGACCAATTAGACTTTAATAAGCGATATAGTTACGCGGATTATTTGACTTGGAAGTTTCAAGAACGTATTGAATTGATAAAAGGGAAGCTGTCCAAAATGGCTGCTCCTAGCCCAATACATCAAGAAATTTCGAGTAATCTACATGGTTTTATGTGGACTTATTTACGAAAAAACTCCTGTAAACTTTATGCTGCGCCCTTTGATGTTCGCTTGCCTTTACCTATAAATAAAGTTACTAACGAAAAAATTGATACCGTTATTCAGCCTGATTTATGTGTTGTTTGTGATTTATCAAAAATTACTAAAAGTGGCTGTACAGGTGCGCCAGATTTAGTTGTTGAGATTTTATCACCAGGGAATTCGCGCAAAGAAATGCGAGATAAATTTGAATTATATGAAGAAGCTGGCGTGTTAGAATATTGGATAATTGACCCTGACCATCGCTCTGTTCTAGTTTATATTTTTGACGAAAAGACTAATAAATTTTATGCAAAATTACCAAACTTAACAGATATTGATGTTTTAGAATGTACTATTTTTCCTCATTTGAAAATAGACTTAAAAGAGGTTTTTCCTGTCTCTGAGTAATATTTAAGATGTATGAATAATTATAAAAAATGGCAATGCTTCGTTAGAAGTGTTGCCATTTTTTGTTAAAAATAAAAAACTATACCATTCAATTTCATCACTTTTAATGCAAATTTCTTTATTTTGCTAGACTAAATGATTCAAAAGATAGACAATAATGGAAAAAGACTTGTCCAAATATATTTTTGATGCTGATAATCCAAAAGGTTTTAAGGCTTACGGCTTATTGAAAAAAATATTCAAAGACCAAAATATTCTTTTGGTAATTGATTTGTTTTTTTTCAATGAAATATTCAAAGATATTATCTGGACAGCAGATATAATTGAGGAAGTTTGGGATAAACCAGAGAACTTTGAGGAGTTGTCTAGTAATGAAAAAATGGATATTTATGTTGACAGGTTTAGTGAGCCTGAGTATTATGAAATGTTGGAAAAGAAACATAGGAATTTCTATAAGACAAATTTTCTTAAATCTGTAAAATATTATATTGAAGATATAGGAGAAGGAAAAGGTTTATCTTATTATAATAGTGATGAGAATTTTGAGACATTAATTTATAACTTTGAACTAATAGAAAATAAAGAAGTTAGTACTAATAAATTGGTTACTATATTTACAAAAACTGCTAATAAACTAGATGACGACCACGTTCAATATGAACTTCATCAAGCTGGAAATAGTACTATAAATATTACATCAAAACATAATTCTAATAGGATTTTTATCACTTCAGAGCAAAATAATATTTATACCGTTCAATTTTTTGAAAATAATAAATCCTCTGTTCTAATCACACTTGAAGACTTAGTCAATGAACGAAGACATTTCAATCTTCCTAAAAACACCCACCCAATACTCCTAAAAAAACCAGAAGACATTCACCAACTTCTAAATAAAGTCATTCCAGATGCACGCGCAACGCGCCTTCGACCAAAGAATGATGTGCCAAAAGCATATTTGAAAAAAATACAAATTCAGAATTATTATACCATTAAAAATATTACGCTCAATAAGATTTATAATAAAAAAGAAATCTATATTTTAGGCGAAAACGGCGATGGAAAAACACTATTGTTACAAGCTATTCTAATGGCTGCCAAATGGCAACAGATTCAAAATTCTGACTTAGAAATTACTGGTATTATTCATCAGCAAATCAAAGCCAACAAGGATTTGGACTTATTCGCAGAAGATACTAATAAACAAAAATACCACCTCAACGAAACAGAAAATCATTTAGAAAATATCTTTGCCTACGGTGTCAATCGACAAGAAAATAATACTGATACTGACGAATATGGTTATATGACTTTATTCAAAAAAGATGCTTATTTGAGAGAACCTACAAGCTGGCTCAAATACCTTTATACAAAGGATTTGGAGCGAAAAGCTAATGGAGAAAATGTAGAAGATTTTCTTAATCTGGATAAAGCAAAGGAATTACTCAATGAGTTATTAGAAGAAAAAGTAACCATAACGGTAACAGCGGATAAAGTTGAATTTACAGAAAGAAAAAGCAAAAATGTTAAGTTTGAACAGCTTTCTGATGGATATAAATCTATAATGATTTGGGTTAGTGATTTGGTAAGCCGTCTAGCTAATAATCAACCAAAGGTAACTGATACTAGAGACTTTCATGGCGTTGTATTAGTTGATGAAGTTGGCTTGCATTTGCACCCAAAATGGGAAGCAACTTTGGTTCAAAAACTAAGAACTTGGTTTCCAAAAATTCAATTTATCTTTACAACACATAGTCCAATTATTATTTTGAATGCTTCCGAAAACGCGGTAGTTTATCGTTTATATAAAGAAGACGGAATAACCAAAATGAGTGACCAATATCAATGCAGTGAATTATCAGATTTGATGCTCAACGGCTTGATTACCTCGCCTTTGTTTGATGTAGAAAGTGCTTCAATGCGTTTTGCCCAAAACGAAGATTTGTCTGATGATTTTCGTTTAGGTCGCTTGCGAAAAGCGGTTGATGAAGAATATAAACGCTTAAAATCATCGGGAAAAACCTATATTTCGCCCACCTCTATTGATGATATTATTAAAAAAGTAATGGCAGAAAACTAGAAAATACTCACTTAATTAATTATGATAAAAGTCAAAAAAAGCATTGATACGCTTCCTAATATTTTGAAAGAAAAAAGCACTCAAAGTAAGCACAAACGCTTGCTTACTGCTCAAAAATGGCTTTCTAGTAGTTCTTACAAATCTCCTTATCAAAATAAAAAACTAAAAGAATCACTCAAATCTATTTACAATCATAAATGCGCTTATTGTGAGCAAAAAATGGTTTTTCCAAAGAAAAATCAAAATAAATCGGCTAGTAATGATTTGACACTCGAACACTATCGCCCCAAATCCACCTATTATTGGTTGGCGTATTCTTGGGATAATCTGCTGCCCGTTTGTTATGACTGTAATCACGCTAAAGAGGATTTTTTTGATATTGAAGGTGTCGAAATAACCGAAATTCGAACTAATGAAATAGATAATATTCACGAACTCGCATCTATTTACAATAGCGAAGAAAAGCCCAAATTCATTCATCCAGAATTAGAAAATTTATCCACAGAATTTATATTTGGAAAAGACGGAACGGTTACATCTAATAACGAACGCTGTCAATATGTGATTGAAAAATGTGATTTGAAGCGGTTAAAGTTAGTTTTAAAAAGACGTAAAATTATTGATGATTTAAAAAGTAAATATCAAGCAATTCAAACAGAAGAAGAATTTTATCAATTAGCAAAAGACATTAAAACAAAAAGTATAAATCCCAAAACTGAATTTATTGCTCTGTATGATTTCATTTTAGCAAATTTTAATACAATTATAACTGGGTAAATCAGCGAAAGAAAATTTTCTAATGCTCATTCCAAAGAACAATTCCCTGTCCTCGTTTGTCTTACTGAAAAAAGGCAATATGTCAAAACAAATAGTCACCATCAGCTTTTACACCTATCAAGGAATTAAAAACAAATGGAAGGCTTTCGCTAGAATGGGGCGATTTCCGATAACTCAGAATAACGTTCAAGGCTTAGAGTTTTTCAAGCTACTCGGAAGTGGCGGTGGTAATGGTTTCAGTATTTGGCCTGACTTCGGAACTTATGCTTTTTTGGGTGTTTGGAAGGATGAAAATGCCGCCAAAAGAGTATTCAAAGACCCAAAATCACCACTTCAATCACTACACGAAGGCGTCAAAGAATGGAAAACCATTTATATGCAAACTTTCCATTCTCATGGGCTTTGGGATGGTAAAAATCCCTTTGAGATGACCAAAAAGTATGATGAAAAACTCCCCTTAGGAGTCATCACTCGCGGAACGGTCAAGCTCTCAAAATTGCATCATTTCTGGAGATTTGTCCCAATTGTAAGTCGCTCTGCTCATGACAAAAAAGGAATGATTTTCTCGAAAGGCATCGGAGAAGTACCAATTATTCAACAAGCTACTTTTAGTATTTGGAAAAATAGCGAATACATGATGGATTACGCTTACAAAAGCGAATTTCATAAAGAAGTCGTTAAAAAAACACGCGAAATTGGCTGGTATAAAGAGGATTTATTTGCAAGATTTTATCCTTACAAAACAGAAGGAACAATGAAAGGATTTGAATTTTACTGATTATAACGGATTGCAGTGACGCACCTAAAGGCGCTTATACTCTTTTAATCACAAAATTGCTACAAACAGTGTCGCAGCTCTGCTGCTAAAGAACATATTCATAGCAGCAGAGCTGCGGCACTGTTTGTAGAATAAAAGTTACAAATAAAATAAAAGCGCCTTTAGGTGCGTCACCAAGTATTTTTAATGTGATTAACTATCACTGCAATCTGTTACAATCAGGAATTTTAGAAGCGAGAAGCGAGACCGTCCTGCGGACTATGAGAAGCGAGATAAAGCGTAAACTTTTACTGGTTCGCTATAACATCTCGCTTCTCGTAGCCGAAGGCGGTCTCGCTTCTCGTCTCTAGAAATAAAAAAGTTCCTGAGTAATCCTCAGGAACTAATTTTTCAAAGAAATCTACTACTACTAACTCTAACAATCTAAATTCTTTTTGCTATTTACTTATTACAAGTCTTTTCTTCTACAAAATTACCTTCACTATCAAAAATAACCAAAATACGCTCGTTTTCATTGTTGATAATGCCAACTCTGTATTCATCATCTTGAGAAAATGCTACTTTGATAGTCGCGCCTTCATAATTCGCTGTAATATAATCCGTGATAGCTGTTGGCAAATCCTCAATTTCTACTTTTTCGCCATGCTTTCTGTGTGCAAACTCGTGTATTTCAACAAAAGCTCCTTCGCTATCAAACAATAAAAATACGTGTCCTGTCAATCCTACGATGAAATTCCCATCTTTATCTTCCTTCGCTCTTTTGATAGACTCATCTGGGTAATTCGTTGCGACATAGTCTTTAATCAACTGCAAAAGCTCTGTTGTATCAATTGAATTACAATCACCTTTTCCTTTTTTGCCTCTTTTTCTTTCTGGTTTCAAAAGGTCGCCTTCTGTGTCAAAGTAAACATTTTCGCCGCTACTCAACAACACTTCGTAACCTAACCCTTCGGCTAATGAAGCTTCTTCTACAAAAGTTTCAAAATAATTTTCATTCAATTCTGTTTGTGCATTTGTCGGAAGTTCTTCAAAATCAACTGTTATCTTTGAAGCGTTAACAATATCATCAATAACACTATCACTGCCGATTGAGTCTATTAACTCACATGATGCAAAAAATACAGTAACAAGGAAAAAAATACTTAGCTTTTTCATTCTATTCACGTTTTGAAAAATAGGTTTCTTAATAATTGCTGTTAAAAATCGAATGGACTTACGAAATTTAACAGCCTAAAAACTTGAACCTAAAAATGAGATAATATGATTTATAAAATGTAAAAGTTCTATTATATATGATTATGATTTATTCGTGAATTAATGATTTTGTTTAATTAAGTAATTTTCAATTCTATTATGTAAGCAATCTAAACAATACTATCTTAATTTGCAATTCAAATCTTTTAAACGTATAATTAGATCGTGTCAATAAGGCATTTCACTTAATTAATGATTGAACTGCTCTTAGCTTTGATGACTAATCTTACCATATATATAACTAACAAATTAGTTAATAGATTGTGTATACAAAGGTAAAAATTTATCAAAAGACCGCCTATTCTCTTTTTAAAAAAGAATTAAAAAGGAGGTAAAAACCTAAATTTTGTACATTTTAGGTGGTTTTTTTACTTTTT
>CAKZLT010000059.1 GCA_937127195.1 uncultured Saprospiraceae bacterium | reverse complement strand
CGCGGAGGAATAATAGCAACGTGTCTTTTGCTCCTAATTGACACATTGATCGTATTGAAAGCCGTTGCTGCAGCACGTTTTCATTTGAACATCCTAAACATTTAGGTTGGTCATTATTTTTAACCAATTCAAACATTTTCATTCCTTTCTCTGGAAGAGGACCATTCCAGCCACATCCTGTACCGAAAGTAAAATTATTGATAGGAGACATATCTTCGTTAGATAAGTCAATTTTTACATTGTAAGTTTTCTCATGCTCTGCAATGTGATTTTCAAAAGAAGTATGAAATTGCTGAAATACATCTTCATCGCTTACTGACTTTCTACCAGATAAGTCAACTTTAGAGTAAAGTATTTTTTCGCTTGCTTTATCAACTAATAATACAAAATCAAACCAATCTGTTGAAAATGACATTTTTTGAAAATCTCCATGATCTCTAATAAAATCTACACTTCCATTATTGATACTTTTCTTTTCAAAAAAGTTTGTTTTGTCAACTTCAATAAAGTCAAATAAATTAGTAACAGTCAAGTTAGATTGACCTTCAGATAAGTAGTTTTGAATCTTTGGTAACATGTTAGGCTGTGCAAAAGCCAATGTGCTAGTAGTAAGTGCGAGTAAGAAAGTAGTTAAAGCTTTCATAAGTTTGTTTATTTTAAAAAAGTAGTACTAAAGTAGTTTGTTTGTTTAGATATAGTTTTTATCTATTAACAAATATAAAATATCTTCACTGCTTTTCCAAACTTTCAACTAACTCATAACAAAAAAAATAGCCATTTTTTCAAACACCAAAATTAGTGACATTGATTACAATTAAAAAAACTAATTAAAGCGACCAAAAAATAATTAAAAGTAGATTAACATGACATAAAAATACTTTATTTTAAAGCTTATTCTAGTTTTTTTGTTACTTTTTTGATTTTCTGCATTATGAATACAGTTACAATTTAAGCACGCTGTTAATGTTACTAAAAAACGTGACATGGTATGAAAAGTAATTTTTTTTCAATTTTTTTTTAAAAAAACTAAAAAACGATGAAAACCTTCCCTATTATTCTATTTTTCCTTATCAGTTTTTCAGTATTTAGCCAAAATACCATTCATCCAATTAAAGAAAATGGACAATGGGGATTCATTAACGATTCAGGCGTAGTTGTATTACCAGCTCAATATGACGCAATAAAAAATGAGAAAGAGAGAGATTTCAGCAACTTATACGCTTATTTCTTGGTTGAAAAAAATAAAAAATTTGGCATTGTAAATAATCAAGGTGTCGAAGTGCTTCCTCCATTATACCCTAAAGGGTTAGAATTTATAGCTCTCAATCCTTTACTTTTTAAAATAAAAACACCAACGAAACTATTAGTAATTGGCGAAAATGGAAAAGAATGGAGTAACTTGAAAGGTTTTGATGATGTTCTATTTTTTAATAAAAAGTACTTATTAATAAAAAAGAATGAAAAATGGGGTATTTATGACCGAAATAAGGGTGTTATCATTTCACCTAGATTTGATAGTTTTCAATATAATGGATACCAATTAGGGGAAAAATCAAAGTTTTTTATTTTTAATGATAAAAATAAAAAGGGTCTAATTGATACTCTTGGTACTGTCATTATACCACCAAAGTTTGATACTATTATTAATATACATAGCCAAATTTCTATTTGCAAAGTTCGCGAACAAGCATTTGAACTATATAATAAAGGTGATTCTTTGGGTATTTCCTGTTTAAGAGCTGTTTATTTTTCGGATAGTTTGATTAGGGTTCATTTTGAAAATGGCTTTGCTAGGCTTTTTAATGTTTATACTTTTAAATGGATAACTCCGATTGATACTTATACTTATTTTCGCACCTTATCGCCAGGGCGGTTTTATATTGAAACGAAAAAAAACCGTAAATATGGGTTAATTGATTATCAAGGCAATGAAATCCTTATGCCTCAATATTCTGATATAAGAACCTTTAATCCATCCAAAGAGATTTTTCGATATGGTAGTAATAAGAATTGGGGCATTGTTCAAAAAGGCGACTCTATTATACAGGATTCTATTTTTGAATTTATTGGAAAAATAAAAGAAAACAAAGGCGCACTCGTTCTCAAAAACAAAAAAGTAGGGTTATTGAATACTTTGGGCGTATTGATTTTGCCCGTCGAATATGATGAAATTGAAATTAAATCCGATAAAGTTAGAGCCTTCAAAGGGCGTAACCTAACCGAATTTACGCTTTCAAATGCAGGAACACTCACCGAAACTAGACAATTAAAAAACGTTTTTACGATACGGGCAGGTTATAAAAATTTACTTCGACAACAAACAAGTTTTATTATTAATAGTAATTCATCCTCTAGGAGACGGAGACCAAATTGGCAAGCGATGACTTTTAATTCAAATCGCAATAACTTAATTATATTTGCCAAACTTGGTTTGAAGGGTTTAAAAAATGCCTCGACTGAAGAAATTGTACTTCCCGCCGAGTATTCAGAAATATATAGAGTCACTGGTACTTCCTTCTGTATTTTAAAAAAAGCACTTGATAAACCTCAAATGCTATTGTCAAAAATCTATGAAACGGAAGTATTAGAAGAAGTTTTTATTTTTTCAGAAACCGAAAAAAAAATAATTCACTCGGGCTTATTGGGAATTCGATATCGAGATTATGAAACCAGTCCTTATGCTGCTTTTATTCGCAAAAATGGTTCTTTTGGGCTTCTAAAGAAAGATGGTTCACTCAAAATGAATGATAAAGGCGAGCCTTTTACGGCAACTTTTATTGATGAATTTTCTTACAGAGAAAATATTACACGCGCTTATTTTGGTGGTTATTATCGAAAAATGGATTGGATGACCAGTAATCATCCAAATGAACTGGGCAGTGTCCGAAGTGTTATTAGACCTTTTCGAGTTCTATATTCTGGCAGTTTATCTGATAAAAATGTCCGCCTCATGGATGGCAAATGGGCTTATATGGATTCTTTGGGGCAATTTTTAACACAACCTGATTTTATTGTCGCTCATTATCCCTCAAATAATAAATTGTTATGCGAAACGCCTCAAGGAATGGGATTATTAAGCACCGCACTAGATACTTTGCTTCCTTTTGAATATAAAGAGATTAAGGATGCTTTCTATTTTAGAACCAACTATTGGGAGTTGACCAAAAAGAACGAAACACCTGTTTTTCTTACTAAGAAAGGTGAAAGTATTCAAACTCTGGCTCAGTATGACAAAATTATGCCTTTCCAAAAAACACTAACCGCCGTTCTAAAAGATACACTTTGGGGCTTTATCAATCAAAAATATGAAGAAGTTATTCCGTGTCAATATAGGTTAGTTCGGGCATTTAGTGAAGGTTTGGCAGCAGTAAGAACAACCGAAGGCTGGCATTATATCAACGAAACTGGCGAAAAAGTACTCGAACTTAATCCAAATATTAGAAATGTCGGTCAAATGAAAAGCGGTATGGCTTGGTTTAGTGTGGGTAGTATTTTTGGTTTTTCGAGTGTTGATAATCCAGTGGCTATTTTTCCTAAGTTTACAAAAGCAAGTGATTTTGATGGCGATGTAGCAGTTATAAAAGAAAAAGCAGGTTTTGGAATCATTGATCGTAACGGTAAATATATCTTAAAACCTTCGTTGAGACATATCAAAAGCTTTAACAACAGTGAAGTAACGGCTTATAAAAAATCAGATAGTCGATTTTGGGGATTAATCAGCAAGCAAGGTGAATTTATTACGGATGCCAAATTTGATTTAATTGGACAATTCAAAAATGGCTACGCCAAAATCAGAAAAGGCTATTCTTATGGATTAATTGATTCTACTGGAAAAATCGTCATTCCAATTGAATATGATGGATTAGGTTATTATAATGAAGGCTTAATAACGGCTCGACCAAGATATGGAAAGTGGCAATATATTAATCTTAAAAACCAAGTAATCATTAAAGATAACTTTCAAAAGATAGAAGCTTTCAAGAATGGAAAAGCTGTTGTTACTAGTTTAATGGATCGAAAAAATGCAATATCTGTCATTAATAAAAATGGAAGTTACTTTTATAAATCTGTTGAAAATCAAAAAGCACTACATTACCAAGAAGGGATAGTTGGTATTCAAAAGACTATTTACTCTGACAATTTTAGACGCTCTGATAATATTTATTATTATATAGATAGTTCAAAAAATATAATTAGAGATGATTTCATTGAAATCCAGCCTTTTCAAAATGGTTTGGCTATTGTCAAAAAAGAACGAGGTTTTGGTGTAATTGACGAAGCAGGAATGTATATCATCGAACCCAAATACCAGCAAATTGTCCGCTTGTCAAATGGTATTTTTAAGGCAATCAATGTCAATCATAAGGGATTAGCACTAAAAAATGGTACTATTATCATTGAGCCTAAATATGATTATATCAAAAAAAACAACCTATTATTAAAGGTTTCTACAAATGCTCAAATCGGTTATTTTAAAAGAAACCAAAAATGGCTTTGGTCGGTAGAGTGAGTTGCGAATTTCGGGCATAAGTACAATGACAGAATTAGCGAATGATAAAATGAGTGAATAACTTTTGATAATCAAGGTGTTACTTCATTTTTAATGCCTAATTAATTTTGTCCAAGTACTTAATCGTTTGTTTTTGTAATTCTTTTTATAAAAAAACGTAGCTCCCAAAATAAGAAACTACGTTTTTGATTAACTATTAAAACAATCAACAATGCCTTTTTATTTCATCTAATTTCAAGCAAGTTATTAATTGTTAATTACTAGTTCTTAATTAATTACAGCCAATCATTGATATTTGCGTAAAGCACCAAACTAATAATCAGAACAAAACCTATTATAGTAGAATACTCCAATACTTTTTCACTCGGAGCGCGTCCTGTTATCATTTCATACAATAAAAACATTACGTGTCCACCATCTAAGGCAGGAATAGGTAACAAATTCATAAATCCTAAAATCAAGGACAAAATCGCGGTCATATACCAAAATCGTCTCCAATCCCAAGTTGTACCGAACATTTCTCCAATCGCTCTAAATCCACCTAAACTCTCAGAAGCTTTGACCTTTCCTCTAAACATCTGACCAAAAGCGTTGATTTGTAAACCTAAGAAATCAACAGACTTGCGATACCCCGCAGGAAAACTACCAGCTAGTGAATAATTAATTGTATCGTACTCAAAATAATGCGTTGGCAAGTGACGAATGAAACCTAATTTACCATTTTCATTAATATTAATATTCGTCTTAACAGTATCTTCACCTCTCAATAACTCCAATCCAACGTTCCGATTAGTTAAGTCTTTAGCCGCCATAACTACCTCTTGATAAGAAGTAACCGCTTCATTATTAATACCAATAATTTGGTCATTTGCTTTTACTCCAGCACTATCGGCAGCCGTTCCATTTGGTACGCTTTCGATGTCGCAAGGATGCAACGGATCGATGAACATTCCTTTGTAACTTGCCAATTTACCAGTCAATTCAGTTGGAATATTTAACTCCATTTTTTCACCAGCACGGGCGATTTGAATCGTTTTACTTTCATTACTAAAAATAGTTACTCGAACCGCGTTGAAGTTCTCAACAGGCTTATTGTCGATGCTTAATATCTTATCTCCCGTTTGTAATCCCATTTGAGTTGCCAAAGAATCGGCATAAATTCCAAAGGTTGCATTTTCGGTTGGCAAGTAGCTTTCACCCCAATTGAACAGTACTAGAGAATAGATAAAAACACCTAAAATGAAGTTAACCGTAACACCACCTAGCATTACAATAAGACGTTGCCAAGCTGGTTTTGAGCGAAATTCCCACGGCTGTGCAGGTAATTTCATTTGCTCTTTATCCATACTTTCGTCAATCATTCCAGCAATCTTGACATAACCACCTAATGGCAACCAACCGATTCCCCATTCTGTATCACCGATTTTCTTTTTAAAAAGAGAAAACCATGGATCAAAGAATAAATAGAATTTTTCAACTTTAATTTTGAATGCTCTTGCAGGTAAAAAATGCCCAAACTCATGTAATACAATCAGAATAGATAAACTCAAGATAAGCTGGGAAACTATTATTAATACACCCATTAGTTAGTTTTTATTTTTTGACTATAGTTGTTTCTTTTCAAAACCTTTATAGTGTTTGTGTTATTTTTTATAAAAAATGTTATAAACTTTTAAAGTCTTCTATAAAAAGACGTGCAAATTTACAAAAAGTGCTTATAAACAATGGTATGATATAGATTAATTATACTTTTGTGATACAATTGTGGGTATATGTCCTTGTTTAAGGGCTTTTGAATGATTTTTATTTACTTTTTGAAATAAATAGAACCTTTATAGGATGAAAATAAAAGAAATTAGTTGGATTATAGTTCTATTAGTCTTTTGTACTAATAATACATTTGCACAAGTCAAATTTGGTATAGCAACAGGAATTACACCTAGCCATATTGACCCAGGAGAAATTATCATTTCTAATATTGATGACTCTATCAAGTACTCAATTACAAGTACTTCTGCGAATTGGCAAGTGGGTACTTTTCTTAGGTTTCAGGCAGGCAATTTTTACGTTAGAGGAAGTGTTTTAGCGAACTTTGGCAGCGTGAATTATGATAAAGACAACCTAAAAAACACTGGAATATCCACTCTAAATGCTCGTGACCATACTATAAACTGTGATATTCCTATTGAGGTTGGTTTCCAAATAAAAGACCGATTTTTAGTTCACGCGGGCTTACATTGGTCAGATTTTTTTCGCCCTGAAGAAGAAAGTCTTTTAAAAAATTTACCTGAAAACTTTATAGATATTTTTAATAATAGTAAAATCGGTTACACTGGAGGAATTGGCTTTGATATTAACTGGCAGGTAACTTTAGGTATTAATTACACTTACTTTTCGGGTGTAAAAAGCTCTATTGTCATAGATAATAATGTACATTATAATTTGGATTATCGTACACACTATATTAT
>CAKZLT010000058.1 GCA_937127195.1 uncultured Saprospiraceae bacterium | reverse complement strand
TTTTGGCGTTGATTACGTTGTTATCTCTGTCGCATGATGCTTGGCTTTTCAGGGATTGGCAGTTTGTTATAAACTGGGAATTATACACATGCGCAATTGTCAGTGTGATGTATGGGTTTGTGTATTTTTTGGGAATTAGGACTGTTTTAGGAGCTTCCGTATAATGAATGCGAAATATTAAATCATAAAATCCAGCATCATCATCCTTATTCCATCTAAAGATTTGTTGACGATTAGCCTGAAGTCTAAATTTAGCTAAAATATTTGGAGCCGTGATAACAAAAGGTGCTATTATAGCTGTTTCTGCCGTAATATCATCCTCATCTTCTTTAGAAATAATCAAACGGTAGGAAGAACTTGGTACTAACGGCTTTTTCAATTTATAAACATAATTAGGTGTATTCGCAAATATACCTTCTTCCTTTTGATAGCCTTCTAAGTTGGCATCTACTCGATCCAGAACATAAAATTGTCCAGAACCACCACCAAATGGCAACTCTTGCAATTCTACCTTTACATTATCATAATATAATGAATCCACTTCTTGTGCCAAAACAAGGGCATTTGTTTTGGGATCTAAAAATGCTTTTTCTACTCTAATATAATGTGCTGTATCAGATGCATCCAATAAACCATTAACAATAGTATAATCTTTCCATTCTTCGGTTAATTCAAATTCATTAGAACAGTTCTGTAAACTGACGACAAACAAAACAACTAGTGTTATTAGACTCCATTTCTTCATGCCGCAAATTTAGTTTTTTTTATAATACTACCCCAATTTGCAAATAAAGATTTTTCCTTCTGTCGGTCGCAATACTTTATTGACGATAGACGGTCGCTGCGCTTGACGGTGTTTTAGCCTTTTACTTATGACTTTCTTGTCAGCGAAGCGTCCGTCAGCGAAGCGTCCGTCAGCGAAGCGTCCGTCAGCGAAGCGTCCGTCAGCGAAGCGTCCGTCAATCGTCATTCTCACAAATAATATGCGTCAACTCTTCACAGAAGTGATACATTTTATCTACATCCTCAGAGTGTCCTATGCGAATTTCTTTAAAAATCAATAAAGCTTCTCCATTACTTTCTACATGGTAAATATCTTCATGGCTCAAAAACTCAACCAGCTTAGTAGTAAAAAACGCTCGAACTTTTGCTTCATCGTGACCAATCAATAAAAACTTATCAGAAAACACCTTAAACTCCTCAAAGTCAATATCTTGAAAGCCTACTAAGTTCATCACTTTATCAAAAAACTGTTCTTTTTCTAAAGCAAAAACAGGGATTTCAAATGGAAATTTCACTAACTGAGCTGTCGTTTTGTGTTTTTCGGAATACTGCCACGCGCCTTCTTCAAAGGTAATATCACAAATCTCCCAAGTAACATCTTTTTCGATAAATTCACCTCGCATCACATTACTTTTGTATTCAACAGGGCGTTTTTCAAAATAATGAAAATCGTTCAAATACTCTGCATACCAATCTCTATTTACTCGAAAAGTTGCATTTACACTAGCGGCAAAAGTTTTTAGATTGCGCTGACGTTGTGTCAAACGTAGATGCTTAGAAGACGGAATAACGTGCAAAGCAAAAGGATGATCCGAAGTTGTTCTATGATTCACAAGCCCATTTACTTCAAATTTATGCTCTTTTTTTCTGTATATAGCCGTCAATTCACTCAAGTATTCCAGCACAGTAAAATCTACTAATCGCGCATGAGAAAAATCTAAGGCTACACTTTGAGGATTTTCTAGCGATTCTATCTTATTTTTTAAAGATAAAATTGTTGTGAAATTTGCTACTCCAGTCATTTTAATTTTAAAATGTCCAGATTCTTCTTCCAAAATCTTAATATCTGGATGGCGGATATATTTCCAATACATCGAAAAAGGCACACCCATTGCCAACCAATGAGTTATAAAAGTGACTCCAATTCCTATAAAAATTCCTGTTAATAAATCCGTAAATAACGTTCCAAAAAGCGTCGCAATAAAGAAAAGCAGTTGCTCCCAACCACTTCCAAAAGCCTCTCGCCAAATCTCGGGTTGCACCAATTTGTAACCTGTATAAACCAAAATAGCTGCCAATGCTGCCAAAGGTACTTTTTGAATAATCGGTACAAATAATATAACTATAACTAATAAAATAAGACCATGATAGAAATTTGACCACTTCGTTTTTGCGCCATTATTGATGTTAACAGAACTACGAGCAATTACCGTAATCATAGGCAAACCACCAATACAAGCAGCCAAGATTGTTCCTATTCCGTTACCAATCAAGTCTTTATCCAAGTTAGTGTTTCTCTTATAAGGATCCATTTTATCTACCGCTTTGCCTATGGCTAATATCTCAATAGAAGCAATTAGGGTCAAAGAAATAACAGCTATCCAAAAAGGAAGCGTTCCTATTCTGGAAAAATCGGGATACATCAAACCATCCAATAGATTATCTGGAATATTAATTAACAATTTTTGAGGATTGATTTCGTGACTAAATCCTAAAAATGAATAAGAACTCTCCGTCGAAAATCCCAATAAAAATACCAATGGAACACCAAAAACCAATACCCAAACAGCCGCAGGAATAAAGTGAATGAGCTTATTTTCAATTTTTGGATAAATAACCAAAATCGCCAAACTCAATAAACCAATAAAAGTCACATAAGGATTCGCCGTTAAGATATTCTGAGGAACTTCTAGTAAGGTCTGAAAAGAATTTGATGCAGTCGAAACGTTCGTACTACCCAACATCACCCGAATCTGCTTACTCAAAATAATCACACCAATCGCTGCCAAAATTCCATGAATAACATAAGAAGGCACCATATTACCTATCTTTCCCATTCTGAAAGCCCCCAAAGCAACTTGAATAACACCAGAAACAATAAATACTGCTAGCATGGCATTATAATCTCCACCAAGTAATTCGATTGAAGTGATGATAACCGCAATCAAACCAGCAGCCGGCCCATTAATACTAACGTGTCCTCCTTTAAAAAACGTAGCTGCTAAGCCACCTATAATAGAAGAAATTAGTCCTGCAATTGGGTCAACTCCACAAGCAATTGCAATTCCTAACGCCAAAGGCAAGGCTACTAAAGCAACACTAGTCGCGGCAACTAAGTCATTTTTCCAATTTTGGACAAGACCCTGCCAGCCCTCCTTTGGAGGTTCGTGATGAATAATTGTCATATTTTAACTTTGGTTAATCTTTCTAAACGTTCTTAAATTTTGTTTTTCTTTTTTAGAAAAAAAGTACTATCTGGCTTCAAAGTAATACTTTCTTTTGATAAAGAACAAGTATCAATTGAGTTTTTTTTCTATTTGATTTTCGTCTTCTTTCATCACAACGTCACCTCTCCATTATTTAAGACTACTCAAATTAATTAAACAAAGGTTAACGAACCTCTATTCGCAATAACTTAAAATTTCTTTTCAAATAGCTTCCTCTTTTTTACAAAAGTCTTTTATTTTCGCAAACAAGATTTTTTTTCAAAAAATACAATCTCAACATACTACAATACTAAACCTTATTAGTTCAAAAATTTATTTTTTCTAAAATTTAGAATAAAAAGCCAAATGAGTAAATTAAAACTCTATACAATCGCATTAGTTGCGATTTTTTTGATGTCATTTATTTTGAATAATGATAAACCTGTTTACATTATTTATAATTCAAAAGGCAAAGAAGTCAGCTATAAAAAAATGATGAAGTCATTAAAAAAATCTGATATGGTTTTCTTTGGTGAGTTACATAATAGCCCAATTGCCCATTGGTTACAGCTTGAAGTTACACAGGACATTTTTAATCATAAAAAAGAAAAAACCGTTCTTGGTGCAGAAATGTTTGAAGCCGATAATCAACTTATTCTAGATGAATACTTAGGTGATGTCATTTCTAAAAAGTCTTTTAAAAATGAAGCTAGACTCTGGCCCAACTACAAAACTGATTATGAGCCATTGGTAGAAATGGCAAAGAAGAACAAACTCCCTTTCATTGCCACTAATATTCCTAGAAGATATGCTTCTTTGGTTTTTAAAAAAGGCATAGAAACACTCGAAAGCTTAACTGATGAAGCCAAATCTTATATTGCACCATTACCAATCAAAGTAGATTTGGAGCTAAATTGCTATAAATCAATGATGGAAATGATGCGCGGAAAAGGCAATAGCAACTTCCCGAAAGCGCAAGCTATCAAAGACGCTACGATGGCGCATTTCATCCTAAAAAACTGGACAAAAGGACAAACATTCGTTCATTACAATGGTTCTTTTCATTCCGATAATCACGAAGGAATTGTTTGGTATATCAACCAACAAAAGAAAGATTTAGACATTAAAACTATTTCAGTTATCGAACAAGATGACATTTCTAAGCTATCAAAAGATAGCGAAGGGGTTGCTGATTTTATCATCTGCGTACCTACCAATATGACCAAAACCCATTAAAAAATCGTTCTTTAACTAAAAAATCATGTTAGAACAAATTTACTTCGGAAATCCTTTATCAACTTGGATAACTTTTGGCTTTATAGTCATTGGAAGTATTCTATTAGGTTGGCTCACTCAATGGATTATTACCTCTTTAGCTAATCGCTCTAAGTACAATTTAATTCGGATTTTCGGTCAAAACTTAGGTCGATTTGCATTACCAATTTGGATTTTTTTTGGACTTCAAATTGGTGTTAATGCGCTTACATTGACTTCGGCAGCCTCTGATTATGTTAGTCGTTCTTTGGCTTTTGGTTTTTCTATCATTATTATTTTCATGGTTTTGAAAGCTTACGAAACGCTTCATAATCACCTTTTGATGCCAATGGCTAAAAAAACAGAAAGTCAAGTTGATGACCATCTTTTAGGTATTTTGAGAATGGCCATTCGCACTTTAGTCATTTTTCTGGGTGGATTGATGGCTATTAGTAACGCTGGTTTCGATGTTGGTGCAGCTTTGGCGGGTCTCGGAATTGGAGGTCTAGCATTGGCGTTAGCGGCACAAGATGCTGTTGCTAACTTTTTTGGTGGGATTACGGTTATTATAGAAAAGCCTTTCAAAATCGGTGACTTAGTAGAAGTTGATGACGTTAGTGGTTACGTTAGAGATATTGGGCTAAGAACAACTTTGATAGAAACGACTGCTGGAAGCATGATTCGATTACCCAATAAGCAATTCACTGATAATGCGATTCACTTGATTACTTATTCCGAAACGCTTTTTCGAATAGAACATCCTATTATTTTGAGATATGACACTACGGTTGAAAAAATGCAAGAAGCCATGAATATTTTAAAAAACATCATCGCCAAAGATGAAGAAACAACTTTGGTTGAATGTGTTTTTAAGGAATTTGGTGAATATGGCTTTGCTTTCGATTTTGAGTATGAAATAAATGGTTGGACGAAAGAACAAAAAAGCACTTTTGAAACACCTAGAAGTAAAGGCGGTAGCGTCAGAACGCGAGTCAATTTTGCAATTATGGAACAATTTCAAAAAAATCAAATCAAAATCGGTTTACCTATTGCAGAAGAAATTGCCGTTGATGGCGACGATAGATATACTAAAGGCGTTTTTTAAAAAAAGAAAGTATTTTCACTCTTCTGAAACTAAACTTTTCAATCACCTGTTTCCTTTGTATATTTGTAATAATTGGAGTGATTAGACCTTATAGGTTTTAAAAACCTATAAGGTCTGAAATTTCATGTAATAGGTAAAAGAATACATTTAAAGGGTGTAGACCACATCGCTTAGAAAGGTCATTTTATTTTCAAAAGCGAAAAACTGAATTACCCCCCATTTAAACGTATTTTTAGCAATCAGAAAAAGAAAAAAAATTCAATCAAATGTTTCCTGAGTATGATGTAATAGTAGTTGGTGCAGGACACGCAGGCTGTGAAGCAGCAGTTGCGGCGGCGAATATGGGTTCAAAAGTAATGTTAGTTACTATGAATATGAATACCATTGCCCAAATGTCTTGTAATCCAGCGATGGGTGGAGTAGCGAAAGGTCAGATTGTACGGGAAATTGACGCAATGGGCGGTTATTCGGGCATTATCACCGACCATACTATGGTTCAATTTAGAATGTTAAATCGTTCTAAAGGACCTGCGATGTGGAGTCCGAGAGCGCAATCGGATAGAATGCGCTTCGCCGAAAAGTGGCGTATGATGCTTGAAGGGCATCCGAATATTGATTTTTGGCAAGAAATGGTTGTCGGTTTGGCACACAAAGATGGTCGAGTCACGGGTGTTCACACTCAATTAGGAATAGAAATTCCTGCAAAATCCGTCATTTTGACCAATGGGACATTCTTGAATGGTTTGATTCATATTGGTGAAAAACAATTTGGTGGAGGTCGCGCAGGTGAACGTGCCGCTAAAGGTTTAACCGCACAATTACAAGAATTAGGCTTCAAGTCTGGTCGAATGAAAACGGGAACGCCGCCGCGCGTAGATGGTCGTAGTTTGGATTGGAGCAAAATGGAAGAACAGCCAGGAGATGAAGAAATCACTGGTTTTTCATATACAGATACACCAAAACCAAAGCGTCAAATTCCTTGTCATATCACTTATACAAGTAAGAAAGTTCACGAAGTGTTACAAACAGGATTTGACCGTTCGCCGATGTTTAATGGTCGAATTAGGGGACTTGGACCTCGTTATTGCCCTTCTATCGAAGACAAAATCAATCGATTTGCTGACCGTGACCGCCATCAATTATTCGTAGAACCAGAAGGTTGGGACACTTGCGAAATCTATGTCAATGGATTTTCATCTTCATTGCCAGAGGACGTTCAATATAAGGCAATGCAATTGATTCCTGGTTTTGAAAATGCTAAAATGTTTCGCCCAGGATATGCGATTGAATATGATTTCTTTCAACCGACTCAATTGAAGTTGTCATTAGAAACGCATTTAATCAAAAACCTATTTTTCGCTGGTCAAATCAACGGGACAACAGGTTACGAAGAAGCAGCGAGTCAAGGTATGAT
>CAKZLT010000057.1 GCA_937127195.1 uncultured Saprospiraceae bacterium | reverse complement strand
TTTTTATTTAGACAAGGCAAAAAACGGAGTCCTAGCATCGCTAAGGCGAGTATTTTTAACGCGGTATAAATGAAAAAGAAAAAGCTAGATTGGGTACATTATTTTTTTCCTACTCCCTAAAAGAATGGATAATGCCTTCTGAAGGCAGGTAGGTTAAAAGTACGTTATTAAAAGCGTCTCTTTTCTCTGAGTCCATAGGACGGTCTTTTATTCTCTGTTCCGAATAATTTAAAAAAAGCAAAGTAATCTATGATAGAAGTGAACAATCTCGTCAAATCATTTGACCTTTCGAGAAAGCAACGCAAAGAATTAAACACAAAGGAAACCGAAGTCAGAGCAGTTAATAATATTAGTTTTTCCTGTCAGCCAGGACGCGTATTTTCATTACTTGGCCCGAATGGAGCAGGCAAAACGACAACGCTACGAATGATTTCGACCATGTTGAAACCTTCTGCGGGAACAATCAAGGTAGCTGGACACGATGTAACGAAAAATGCCCAAGAAGTTCGAAAGAATATTGGCTTTTTGACAGGAAGTACAGGCTTGTATCAACGCCTTACAGCGAATGAAATTGTTCAGTATTTTGGTGATTTGTATGGTGTGTCGAAGGATGTTTTCAAGCAACGTAAAGAAAAGTTATATACCTTATTAGATATGCACGACTTCGCCAAAAAGCGCATTGGGCAGCTTTCAACAGGTATGAAGCAAAAGGTTTCGATTACTCGAACGATGATTCATGACCCGCAGGTTGTGGTATTTGATGAGCCAACCTCTGGGTTAGACGTGATTACCGCAGAGAATATTATTCAACTGATTCAAGATTGTAAAGAAGAAGGAAAAACGGTTATTTTTTCATCGCATATTATGAGCGAAGTAGATTTACTGTGTGATGATTTGGCGATTATTCATAAAGGAAAACTATTGTATTCGGATACTATGGATAATTTTAGAACACAAATGAAAACGAATTCTTTGACCGAAGAATTTATTAGAATTGTAAAAGCTGGTAGCCAATCAGCGTAAATTTTGTTGAATTTTTTGTTGAAAAATATTTCTGAAAATTTTTTGGTATCAGAACTTAAAATAAAACGATGAATCAGATTTTTATTATTTTTAAAAAAGAGTTGAAAGACATCCTTCGAGACCGTCGAACGCTATTGGCGATGATGGTTTTTCCGTTGCTGTTAGTGCCTTCAATTCTTTCTGTGAGTACAAGTATGCAAGCTTCACAGACAGAAAAAGCGATGAATAAAGACTTAAATGTGGCTGTTGTTGATAATGGAAATGGTAAAGATTTTACGAATGCACTGCGATATGCAACAGGTGTCAAAATAGTAGAAGGCGTTGCGGAGAAGGATTTGAAAGCCTTGGTGAAAGGAGATAGTTTGGATGCCGCGATTGTGATTTCGCCTTCTTTTGATAAGACTGTGAAGGCTGGACGTTCTGGAATGATTGAATATTATTTCAATTCAACAGATGCAAGAGAAATTAAACAACGTATCGAAACGAGTTTGGATTTTTATAAAAATGGGGTTTTGACTGACCGCTTGGATTCTCTAGGATTAGACAAAAGTATTATTGAACCGATTCAAGTTATCGAAAAAGATGTTTACACTCAGAAAGAATCTTTAGGTAAATTAGTTGGTGGTTTTATGCCTTATATATTTGTATTGTTCTGCCTTATGGGAGCAATGTATCCAACAATTGACCTTTTTACAGGAGAAAAAGAACGTGGAACGATCGAGACTATTTTGGTTTCTCCAGCGAGTCGATTACAGATATTACTCGGCAAAATGGGTGTTGTAGTCGTTGCAGGAGTTGTTTCAGGATTGATGGCAATTGTTGGAATGTATTTGGCTTTGCAGTTTAATCCTGATGCACCTGAGTTTTTTGTGAATATGATTAATAGCGTTCTCAAACCTACTTCTGTGGCGTTGATTCTTGCGATGCTTATTCCTCTGACGACGTTTTTTGCTGGCGCAATGATACCTTTGGCAGTTTATGCGAAGTCATTCAAAGAAGCACAAAGCATGATTCAACCTGCTTTAATTATTGTAATCCTGCCATTGGTTATTGGTATGATGCCTGGGATTGAGTTGAATATTGGAACGGCATTTATTCCTATTTTGAATGTTGCATTGGCAAGTAAAGAAATTATAGCAGGAACGATAGACTATGGCTTATTGACAATTGTTTTTCTTTCTTTGATAGTTATTGCAGGAGTTGGAGTCGCGATTAGTATTCGTCAATTTGGTCAAGAGAGTAATATTTTGAGGGCGTAATATTGTCGTTTTTAATTTACAGTGAAAATTCTTGCCATTTTATCAAAACAGTAATTTCTTATTGAAAAAAATAAAGAATTACTGTTTTTATTTGCTCGTTACTAAAGGATTATAAATGTTAGATTTTAAACACGTTTTTTTGAGAAAAATACTAAAATGTTAAAAAAGAACACTTTTTAGTTGTTTTTTGGAGTACAAATTTGATTATTAAAAAATAATTGTGTTGTTTTGGCATTCTGAGGCTAATTGCCTAACGGTCAATTATTTATAATGAAATTTGGTTATAAAAAGAAAATATTCTTTTTATAAAAAAAACCAAATAAAAGGACAATGATTAGTCTGAAATTAAGTTAATTGTTAGGTCAAAGCATTGATTGACAAATTTGAACAAGTAACCATTTAAATATTAGATGGTCTTAAAGATACATTTCTTGTAATGTTTTGGATAGAAAAAACGAAAATTCGACTTCAAACGGTATTTTTTAGAAAATACAAGCATTATTAAGAGAAAAATACATAAACGTTTTATCAACCTTATTTAGGTATTCGAGTAAATGACAACATAATTAGGACAAATTAAGTGACATAGGAAGATTTGATTGCTATAATATTATTACATAGAATGATTTTCTGCATAACTATTTGGTGAGCAGATATAAAGAATAGAAGTAATTAAAGGATTTTATTTCATTGTTTGGAATAAAATTACGACCTTTGCGCTCGCCTTTGTCGCACGGATGTATAATTTGCGCGAGATATTTTGATAAGTAGATTAAAAATCAAACGAAAAAAGATGAGAAAGGCAGATTTAGTAGCAAAAATCGCGGAGAAGACTGGTATTGCAAAAGTAGATGTTTTAGTAACTTTAGAACAATTATTTGATGAAGTAAAGACTTCATTGGCAGAAGGAGAGCCAGTGTATGTAAGAGGTTTTGGGTCTTTTGTTGTGAAAAAACGTGCTGAGAAAATTGGTCGCCACATTAAGAAAAATGAGGCAATCGTTATTCCAGAGCATTTTATCCCAGCTTTCAAACCTGCTAAATCATTCACTGAGCAAGTGAAATCAAATGCAGATACGATAAAAGCCAATCAAGCGGAATAATCAAAAGTGATTATTTCAATGGTAATCGATAACACACGAAAAATTAATTTTCATGTCTAGATTACAAATAATAATTGTCAGTTTAGGTGTTTTATTATTAGGAGTCCTTTATTTTGGTGTTCGTTCTAGTCCTTTATCTCAAAAAGAGATAGAAACATCAAGAATCGAAAACGTAAGTAAAGCTTCTATTAATGACATTATCAATCAAGCTAAAAGTGGACTTGACGAAGCGGAAAGAAATCAAGTAGGCGCATTAGAAAGTGAATTAGATATTGCAGGAAACGATTCGACTCGTTTAGAAATATTTAAAAATCTTTCAAGCCTATGGTATTCAAAAAGAAGTTTTTCTGCAAGTGGTTTTTATGCTGAGGAGGTAGCCCAAATTGACAAAACTGACAGTGCTTGGTCAATAGCAGGTATTAATTACGCGCTATGTTTTACGAATACGGAAAACGAACGCGTTCATGGATACTGTTACGAAAAAGCATTGACAGCCTTTGAAAATGCTGCATCTATTGCTCCTGATAGTATGGTCTATAAGGAAAATTTAGCTTACTGTTACACTCAAAATGAAGATTTTGAGCAAGTAATGAAAGGCGTAATGATTTACAGAGGAATTCTTGAACAGGATTCTACTAATGTAAAAGTATTATTAGCTTTAGGTAAAATGTCCGTAGAACGTTCGGGAGATTATGGAAAAGCAGTAGGAAGACTTGAAAGCGCTATTCGATTAGCTCCTAATAATTTGGAGGCTAACTTATTGTTAGCTCAGACTTATGTTGGTCTAAATCGAAAGAGTGAAGCAAAAAAATATTATCAGAAAGCTTTATCATTAACTAATAATGATGGCTTGAAGGAAAATATTAAGAATTCGATAAATAATTTGTAAACTTTTAAAAGAAAGAGACAATATGCCTTGCGGAAAGAAACGTAAACGTCATAAGATTGCAACGCACAAGCGTAAAAAGAGATTGCGTAAGAATCGTCATAAGAAGAAGAAGTAAGATTAGTTTATTCTAATCTGAAATAGCAGACCGCTAGGATAATTGTAGATTAAGCATTGCGCTTAATCTACTAGTTATTCCTTAGTGTAGTAACGTACTAGATAGTCACTTTCGATGACATGCAGTTCTACAACTGACTAATTGAATATATTTTGAGAGTTCTCTTTTTAGAAAATCTCTTAATTTGTAAATGTAACCTCGAATCAAAAAATTATTTTTTGATACTAGAATTACCTGTGGGTAACTAGTTGAAATCAACATATAAAGAAGTAGTAACTGCATGTTCATTAAGTGTTCTTTCTCAAATGAGGAAGAACTGTAAGTGATTCGGAACAAGAGTTAAGTATAAAATTGATAAGAAATAAGTTGAAGTAATTAAACTGAATTAGTTTGTTCTAGTTTCCCAATAAAACAATTTATTATTTATGTCACTTAGAAAAAAAAACTCTTCTTTAGACATAATAATATTAATAGTTCGAGTTCGCCTTATATGAAGCAAAAAAAAAATTGAAGATACCTTAAGGGGTATCTATACGTGTTTATAGCTATACCATAATAAAACTATTTTACTATCGTTTTTTAGTATAAAATAGGAGCTAAAATTAGATATATGTTATAGCCAAAATATTAGAGAATATAATTTAGTTTACTTTAGACAACTTACTAAAATCATTATTATACGATAAGTGTTATTTTATTTTTATAAAAAACGCAGCAAATAATCAGTTGAATAGTGTTCTAATTAATATTAAGCAATTCTAATATAAGATTATAAGAGATGTAATTTGGAGTGTATATATAACTTCAAAAGAACTACTTATAATCATTACAACACCAAAACAGAGGCACTTCAACTTCATTATTTACTTTCCTTGTTTTCCTTTCTATCTTTTCATATTTCCAATATTGACTGACGATAATAACTTATAGCAAAAGGTAGCAGACTATCTTATGTGCAGAGTAAGAAATTTTGATTTCTAGTAGCTCATTTTAAATTACTTCTAGTCGAATAATTCTGTGTTATTTGTTCTAGTGGCTAACTAATTTATTTTTTACAAATATTAAATAATGATTAATTGTTATTTATAAAGTATTGATATTTAATTTATTTCAAATTGAGTATTGATTAATGTGTTGTTTAAAAAATTAAGAAAGTGTTTTAGGGAAATATTCTAAAGAATAGAACATAGCACTTTCATTTAAAATATAAATTAGCTAGATAAATGTGCATTCAAAGTAATACTTCCCGTTTATTTAGTATTATTTTTTGAAATAAATCAAGGTTATAAAACTTACTACTTTTAATGTTTCTTAGCTTAAAAATTGTCTTTTTCCATAAAAATTAAATGTTTTGGAAAAAGAGTTAATCATTAATTCCAGTCCAGCAGAAGTAGAAATTGCTTTGCTGGAAAACCATAAATTGGTAGAAATACATCGTCAAAAAACGAATAGTAATTTTACAGTAGGAGATATTTTTCTTGGTAAAGTCAAAAAACTAATGCCAGGATTAAACGCAGCTTTTGTAGATATTGGCTACAAAAAAGATGCTTTTTTGCATTATACTGACCTCGGGCCTACACTCAATTCACTTAAAAAATTTACTAATCAGTCAATTACTAAAGCTAGTAAAACACACTTATTAGAGCATTTTAAGTTTGAACCTGAAATTGTAAAAACAGGGAAAGTCAACCAAGTTCTGAATAGAAAAGAGCCAATTTTAGTACAAGTACTCAAAGAGCCTATTTCTACAAAAGGGCCTCGATTGAGTTGTGAAATCACAATTCCTGGTCGTTATTTAGTTTTGACACCTTTTTCTAATTCGGTTGCCGTTTCTAAGAAAATAGGTAATGCAGAAGAACGTAAACGCCTCAAACGCTTAGTCGAAAGTATTCGTCCAAAGAATTTTGGATTGATTGTAAGAACTGCTGCGGATGGTAAAAAAGTGGCGGATTTACATGAGGAATTATTGATATTGACAGAGAAGTGGCAGCAAATGTACGAGCAGTTACATAACGCTAATGCACCTCAGAAGATATTGAGTGAGTTAGATAAAACATCAAGTATTTTAAGAGATATTTTGACGAATTCTTTTAATAAAATCACGGTAAATGACCGTGAAATGTATAATAACATTAGAAGTTATTTGATGCAAATTGCACCAGATCAAGTCAAAATTGTCAATCATTATACAAGCAGTAAACCAATTTTTGATTCTTTCGGTATTACTCGACAAATAAAAGCGTCTTTCGGAAAGACAGCTACTATGTCAAGTGGCGCGTATTTAGTGATTGAACACACAGAAGCGATGCACGTCGTGGATGTGAATAGCGGACACAAAATTCACAGCAATGACCAAGAATCGAATACACTCGCAGTAAATATGGAAGCGGCGGAAGAAGTTGCACGTCAATTGCGTTTGAGAGATATTGGTGGTATTATTATCGTGGATTTCATTGATATGAGAAACAATGAAAATCGTCGCAAACTCTTTAGTTCCATGAAGGAATTTATGAAAAAAGATAGAGCGCAACACACGATTTTGCCATTGAGTAAGTTTGGTTTGATGCAAATCACTCGACAGCGTGCAAGACCAGAAGTTAATATTAGTACGGCAGAAAAATGCCCGACTTGTAATGGTTCTGGAAAAGTAAATGCAACTATTTTATTGACAGATGAGGTAGAAAGAGACTTAGATTTTATTATTAATTCTCAGCCAAAAGCTGGACTTTCTTTGCATTTACACCCGTATTTATTTGCTTATTTTAAAAGTGGAATATTGCCAAAAAAGCAAATGGATTGGTTCAAGAAATATAAAAAGTGGATTAAGTTGAATGTTAATAATGATTATCAGTTAACCGAATATCGGTTCTTTGACCAACATAATGACGAAATTAGGCTCGGCACGCTTGAAAATGCTTAAGCGGAATTTTTTCTAAAAAAGAAAACGCGCAACTTCATTCAAATGAGGTTGCGCGTTTTGGTTTATAATTTATATTGAAAAGGAATCAAATTCGCATTTCAAAACTGATTTATATCAATCCATAAACTAATGACCTTCAATAAGTATTTAATAACTTTACATCTATTCAACTAATCAAAATAACCAATTTATTATGAAATCATGGATTAGCGTCTCGTCTGACAGTGACTTTCCAATACAAAATATACCTTTCGGTGTTTTTCAAACAGCAACGAATGAACCTAAGGTAGCCACAATCATTGGCGAAAAGGTGATAGATTTGTCCGCTTTGGCGGCTCATGGCTATTTGGATGCAGTAGATTTTGATAAAAATGTTTTCAATAGTTGTCATATTAATGATTATATGGCACTCGGAAAACCTGTAACAAACGCTATTCGTGCGGCTATTCAAAGCATTTTTAATATAGAAAATACAACACTTCAAAATAACGAAACACATCAAGCTGCAATATTACACGATGTATCAAAAGTTGAGTTATTGATGCCAATTAAGGTTGGCGATTATACTGACTTTTATTCTAGTCGTGACCATGCAATCAATGTCGGGACTATGTTTCGTGACCCTGAAAATGCTTTGCTTCCAAACTGGCTACACTTGCCAGTAGGTTATCACGGTAGAGCTTCTTCTATCATTGGTTCAGGTACACCTATCCGTCGCCCAAAGGGACAACAAATGCCTGCTGGAGCTGACAAGCCTGTATTTGGCGCTTCCAAATTATTAGATTTTGAATTAGAAATGGCGTTTGTTATTGGAAAATCTAACGAAATGGGAACTTCTGTTTCGACGAAAAGCGCGGAAGACCATATTTTTGGAATGGTGATTTTTAATGATTGGTCAGCTCGTGATATTCAAAAATGGGAATATATTCCTTTAGGCCCATTTTTAGCTAAAAACTTTGCGTCAAGCATTTCTCCTTGGGTCGTGACTTTGGAAGCATTGAGTGATTTTAAAGTAGAAAGCCCAGTTCAAGAGCCAAAGGTTTTGCCTTATTTGGAGTTTGAAGGAAATAAAAATTATGATATTCGATTGGAAGTTGACATTGTTCCAGAAAATGGTCAAAGTAAAACGGTTTCACAGTCGAATTACAAATATATGTATTGGAATATGTGCCAACAATTGGCGCATCACACAATAAACGGTTGTAATATGAATGTCGGTGATATGCTGGCTTCTGGTACAATTTCGGGTCCAGAATCACACGAATACGGTTCAATGCTAGAGTTATCATGGCGCGGAACGAAGCCGATTGCGATGCCTGACGGCTCAGAACGTAAGTTTATCAATGACGGAGATACGGTTGTAATGCGCGGTTTTGGTCAAAAAGATGGCGTGCGAATCGGCTTTGGTGCAGTAAGTACAAAGGTTTTGCCTGCTTCTTAGATTTTTCTTCCTTGTTCGACATAAATTATAAATGAATAGTTTTTTGCCACGAATACACGAATAAAAGGCTACATGGATTAGTGCATTTGTGACTAAACTATATTAAAAGTCATTTTTCGAAAGTATTAATTTGATACTAAAGAAGAATACAAGTATAAAAAGAGTGAATAAGCAACTGTTGTTTATTCACTCTTTTTTATTTTTATTAGAAATAGAATTAACTATTTTTGTATAAAATCACTTAACGAGCCAGACAATACATTGGAAAAGAAAAGAAAATACATCCTATCCTTGCGACGCTACCGAAAGTTTCACCGATACTTTGGGTTGGCTTTGGCGATTTTTCTATTGATTAGTGCCTTGACTGGTTTATTACTAGGTTGGAAAAAGGATGCAAATTGGATTCAGCCTCCAACTCAAAAAGGTATCAGTAAAGACCTAGCGGAGTGGAAATCATTAGATGAACTCGCCAAAATCGGACAAACCGCTTTAGTTGCTTACTCGCCAGAACAAAAAGGAAATAAGATTGGAAAAATGGATGTTCGCCCATCAAAGGGGGTTGTCAAAGTTGTTTTCAAGAAAGGAAATTGGGAAGTTCAAATTGACGGAACAAGCGGAGAAGTCA
This sequence comes from uncultured Saprospiraceae bacterium, assembly GCA_937127195.1. Lineage (GTDB taxonomy): Bacteria > Bacteroidota > Bacteroidia > Chitinophagales > Saprospiraceae > CAKZLL01. The sequence continues at coordinate 15,419 of CAKZLT010000057.1, read as the reverse complement.
AATCAATTGACAAGCGATACTCTGACTGGATAGAAAGTCTGCATGATGGTTCAATTATCAGCGATACTTTTAAGCTCATTTCTATGAATCTACTCGGAATTGGATTGACAATTCTTAGTTTAACGGGCTTTTGGTTATGGTATGGACCCAAATTGATACGAGCGATGAAACGTAGAAACATTAAGATTTAAAGTTCGATTTTTTTTATAAAAAATAATCAACCAATGAAAGAATTACATTTTGATACTATTGAAAATAATGTTGGAGAAAGTCTAGGCGTTTCTACTTGGCAGACGATTACGCAAGATATGATTAATCAATTTGCGAATTTGACAGGTGATGACCAATGGATTCATGTTGATGTAGAAAAGGCTAAATTATCTCCGTTTGGCTCTACAATCGCTCACGGGTTTATGATTTTGTCGTTTGCGCCGAAGTTAGTGACCGAACTGATTGAGTTGAAAGGCATTCGGTTAGGATTAAATTATGGTTTTGAAAAAGTCCGTTTTATTTCGCCAGTTCCTGTGAATAGTGAAGTAAGAATGTCAGCTACATTAGCAAAAGTTGAACGCGATGAAACAAAAGTAAAAGCCACAATGACCATTACTTTTGAATTGAAAGGAAGCGAAAAACCTGCTATTGTAGCTGAATGGTTAAATGTATTTATGTAGATTTGAGTGTAAAACGACTCTTCAAAAAGCTCTAAATAGCCTGCCATTTTATTCGTATCTACTTCGTTTTTTAATCAATATTGATCTTCCACAAATTCGACATGATAATCACTAGGTAATTTCGGGCCGGTTACCCAAAATCGGTCAAGTGCTAATGCTTCACAGTTTCCTACATCTTCTGATATGGTCTGAAAAATATATTTTTTGTTGGCTTCGTCTGTATAAGTATTCCAATATCTATCGGCAATTCTACAATTAGCAGACTTTGCTATTCCTAAAAGTGTATTCTTATTAAAATCAATTATAGGATAACCAAATTCACCGCAATAGTCATTTTTAATTTGATTTTGAAAAACTTGATAGGCGGAATCGGAGTCAATAACAACTCCTTCATTAGTTGGATAGCAACGAATGTCAATATCAGAAAATGTTATTTCTGGTAAATCTAGTTTAAAATCTTTGGCAGTTTTTTGACAAGAGATTAACGCGAGTAACATCAAAGAAATATAACAATACTTCATTTCTAACTATTTAAAAAATTATCAATATTTATGCTAAAACGATTATAATTGGATAGTTGCTGCTAGTAATTGTTAGAAATTAGAGTGTAATTTTCATAAAAAAAAACGCCAAACTCCCCGAAAGGAATTTGACATTTTTTATAAAAAAGAAAGAAAAAATAGCCTAAAACAAAAGCCATTTTTAATAAAAAATACTAAGCATAATCTTCCATTGGAGGACAAGTACAAACTAAGTTTCTATCACCAGCCGCATTATTGATACGCCCAATAGTTGCCCAAAATTTGTAATCTCTAACAAAAGGTAACGGGAAAGCAGCTTTTTCGCGACTATACGGATATTCCCAAGTATCACTAGTAATGATTCCTAATGTGTGAGGCGAATTGTGCAATACATTATTATCCTTATCCGCAGCACCAGAAGCTACTTCATCTATTTCTTTTCTGATTGAAAGCATCGCATCACAAAAACGGTCTAATTCGTCTTTACTTTCACTTTCTGTTGGTTCAATCATTACTGTTCCAGCAACAGGGAAAGAAAGTGTTGGCGCGTGAAAACCGTAATCCATCAAACGCTTTGCAATATCTTCAGCTTCAATTCCTAATGGTTTGAATTGACGCAAATCAATAATCAACTCGTGTGCAGCGTGTCCTTTTGCTCCAGTGTAAAGTACAGGATAAGCTTTCTCTAAACTCGCTTTGATATAGTTAGCATTCAAAATGGCATATTTTGTAGCATCGGTTACACCATCTCTACCCAACATTTTGATATAAGCATACGAAATCAATAAAATACTAGCACTTCCGTAAGGTGCAGCCGAAACCGCTTGAATACCTTGTTCGCCACCAATACCATCAACAATACAATGCTTAGGCAAGAATGGAGCAAGACTTTCATTCACACAGATTGGACCCATTCCAGGCCCACCGCCACCGTGAGGAATAGCGAAAGTTTTGTGTAAATTCAAGTGACAAACATCCGCGTCAATCTCACCAGGACTAGTCAAACCAACTTGTGCATTCATATTTGCACCGTCCATATAGACTTTTCCGCCATTGTCATGGATGATTTTACAAATATCCTTGATTTCTGTTTCAAAAACACCATGCGTCGAAGGGTAAGTAACCATCAAAGCAGCTAGGTTGTCGCTGTGCTTTTCAGCTTTAGCTTTCAAATCTGCCACATCAATATTACCTTCGCTATCACATTTGACTACAACGACTTTCATACCAGCCATGACTGCCGAAGCAGGATTTGTACCATGAGCCGAAGAAGGAATCAAAGCAATATTTCTATGCTCGTTTCCATTAGCTTTGTGATAAGCACGAATAGTTAGTAACCCAGCATATTCACCTTGCGCACCAGAATTTGGTTGTAAAGAACAAGCCGCAAAACCAGTTGCTTCACACAACCAACTTTCCAAATCGCTCAACATCATAAGATAGCCAGTCGCTTGCTCTTTTGGTATAAAAGGGTGTAAATTGCTGAATTCAGGCCAAGTAACAGGAATTAGTTCTGTTGCAGCATTCAATTTCATTGTACAAGAACCCAAAGAAATCATTGAATGCATCAATGACAAATCTTTATTTTCCAAACGCTTAATATAGCGCATCATTTTAGTCTCTGAATGATGTTCTTTAAACACAGGATGTGTCAAATAATCACTTTCTCGAACTAAGCTACTAGGTATTTTATATTCAAATTTGTTCGCTTCTTCTTGCATCAACTCAGGAATGAAATTATATTCTGGCTGACCTTTTACCGAAGTGAAAATATTGACTAAATGCTCCAAATCTTTCAAAGAAGTCGTCTCGTCGATACTAATACCAACGTGATTTTCTCCAATATATCTTAAGTTGATTTCACTCTCAAGTGCTTCCTTACGGATTTGACTCTGAAAACCAGTTACATCAAACTTCAAAGTATCAAAATAAAATTCATTCTCTTGAACAAAATCAAGAGCTTCAATATATAATTCCGCTAATTGTGCCATTCCATGAATGCGCTCTGCAATCGCTTTTACACCATTTTTACCATGATACACCGCGTACATACTCGCCATAATAGCCAATAACGCCTGAGCAGTACAGATATTAGAAGTTGCTTTTTCGCGTCTAATGTGCTGTTCGCGTGTCTGTAATGCCATACGAAGCGCAGGATTACCATGAGAATCGACAGATACGCCAATGATACGACCTGGCAACTGACGCTTGAAGCTTTCTTCTGTGGCAAAATATGCGGCATGAGGTCCACCATAGCCCATCGGAACACCCAAACGTTGTGTGTTTCCAACTACCACATTCGCGCCCCATTCTCCTGGAGGAGTCAATAATGCCAAACTCAAAATATCTGCTGAAGCAATTACATAAACGCCAGCATCTTTTGCTTTCATAGCGTAAGCACGATAATCTTCGACCGCGCCTTCTTCGTTTGGATATTGTAAAAGCGTTGCAAATACATTTTCATTAAACTCAAAAGATTTCCAATCTCCAACAACTACCTCAATATTAAGTGGCATCGCGCGAGTAATCAGAATATCTAAAGTTTGTGGCAGTATTTTATCAGAAACCAAAATTTGACGAGCAGGATTTTTCTTAGCGCGTTTATTTTTAGCACTATAAACCATTGCCATAGCTTCTGCCGCTGCTGTTCCTTCATCCAAAAGAGAGGCATTCGCAATCGGTAAACCTGTCAAATCACTAACCATCGTCTGAAAGTTGAGCAAGGCTTCTAAGCGTCCTTGAGCAATTTCGGCTTGGTAAGGCGTGTATTGAGTGTACCAACCTGGATTGTGAAATACATTCCTCAAAATAACAGAAGGCGTAATCGTTCCGTTATATCCCATTCCGATATAAGTCTTAAAGACTTGATTTTTAGCGGCTAATTTTTTGAGTTCCCTCAAATATTCATACTCCGACTGTGCGTCAGGAATATTCATTGGTTGTTGAGAACGAATACCCTCAGGTACTGTTTCATTAATCAATTGGTCTAAAGAGGAAACACCAATTGCTTCTAGCATAGAAGGAACGTCACTGACTCTTGGCCCAATATGACGATTAACGAATTTATCGTAGGATTGTAAGTTTAACATTACGCATTGATTTAAAACTTTCAAATAAAAATGAAAGTTTGTTCAAGTTTATTTTTTCTTAACAAGAAAAAAGGATGATAGTTGTTGAAACTTTTTGCGGTGCAAAGTTAAGGATTTACTACTTAAAAGTAGCTTGGATTAAAAATATTTTGATTTCAGAATAGAATGTCTTCCTTTTTTATGAAAGTAGAAAAGAATGGTTTGTTTTTTTGTGAAAAAGTAAAGGAGAGATGGTTATTGTAAGAGCGGATGCTCATTTGATAGAAGAATAAAAACGGAATTACATCCTTAAAAACTAAGATGTTTATTTTTATATCTTTTTTAGGGTGTAAATTTGCATTGTTAAGAAAATATTTATATATTTGGAAATAACAAAAAATGACAACTACTCTCATTAGTAATAACCAAAAAAAATTAAACGATTATGAAAAATCTAAAAGCAATTTTTAAAAAAAATAATACTCAAAATTACTTTAAACCAAAACCTTCTAAGTAATATTTCATTTCATTTCATTTCATTTCATTTCATTTCATTTCATTTCATTTCATTTCATTTCATTTCATTTCATTTCATTTTTCTTATGAAAAATGGTTAGACACTTATGTGTTTAGTGAAAATGATAGGACTTGAATATTTATATGTTAATCTTTTTTGTTATCTATATAGAGACAAAAAAAGATTGCAAACCGTATCCTACTGCAATAGGACTAGCTTGCAATCAAGTTTTTAATTTTATTCAAAAACATTTTAAAATTAGTACAAAATGATGAAAAAAACAATTTTTCTCAGTGCTTTTGTAGCTTTAATGCTATCAACTCAGTTAGTTTTCGCTCAGCAACCGTTAAGTGGTTCGGAACTCAACTTAACCAACAGTTATTCAGCTTATGATCCTGTGACAGACCAAACGACAACCAATATGAGTAATTGGGATTTGGAGTTTATTAACAATGATGAGCTTGTATTTAGAACAAGTAATAGTAATATTTTTCGATTGTCAAATACAACTATTTATGCCGAAAAGCCAATGATGACAGGAATTATTACAAGTAGTGGTAATATCACAGGTACTTCTATGGTAGCTACTAATCTTTTATCTGGTAATAAAATTTCTAGTACTTCACATATTACAGTAGGTACAAAACTCGGAATAGGTATTAATGGAGGACTTGCGACAGAGTTTTTACATATCGCGGGAGGCTTCGCCAAATCAGAAGGCTTTATAGTAGATGGTGTTTCTTCTAATCAAAGTGACTGGGACGCGCCGTGGTACGGATTATCTAATGGAGGTGCGAACTCAATTAGTTTATCCGCTAACTCTGCTAAACCTGTGTTACTACAAGGATTTTATGGTGTTGCATTGCGTACTTCGCAAGGAAAAATGACTATGGACTCCAAAGGAACGGTCACTATTGGCTTGAATGATACCGACATTGAAAGTATCAGAAACAATGGAATACAAGACTATAAACTCTATGTAGATAATGGTATTCGCTCCGAAAAAGTTAAGGTTGATGTAAAAACCGCTTGGCCCGATTATGTATTTGCCAAAACTTATCAACTAAAGCCTTTATCAGAAGTGGAGTCATTTATTACTCAAAATAGTCATTTGCCAGAAGTTCCTTCTGCGGCTGACATGGACAAAAACGGACTAGATGTGGCGAAAATGGATGCTACTCTTCTAAAGAAAATAGAAGAATTAACACTCTATACTATTCAACAACAGAAGCAACTAGAGTTATTGACTAATCAACTCAACGCGCTTCAAGAAAAACTAAACAACAATGAAAGTAAGTAAGAATATTTTTTCATTAAGTACAGTGCTTTTGGTGCTGTGTTTGGTGGGATTTAGTAGCTGTGATGATGAATGCTTTGATGAAAGAGACCCACTTTGTGAGAATTATGACCCATGCTGGGATTGGGTAGAACCTAATTTCCAAATGGGGAATACTGGTTTCTACTATGATGATGTAAAGGAAGCAAGTGATACCGTACTGTTTGGAGTTGTTTACTTTGAAGCAAAAGTAGCGGATGCGCTAGAATATACTTGGAAAATAGGAACAGATAGTCGGACATGGAATACATCACAGTTCACGCTAAACTTTCGGAAGAGTCAAAATGCTCACCTAAGAGATAGCCCTATATTAGTAACACTAATAGTCAAAAGAGCGCTTAATACGAAGTGTGTGTCTGATGATGATGGTATTGACACCTTATCTAGACATCTTCACTTTAGATACGATGTAGAAGCTGCTTTTTGGGGGGATTGGGAAGGTTATATTGATGATGAAACGGATAATATATACCAGTTGAGGGTGGAACAATACTTTGAAAATGGAAGTAGTTTTCCCAACATGAAAATATACAATCAGTATGGAGAAGGAGAAGATTGCTATCATGAGTATAGCAGTACTGGTTTTGATGGTTTTTACAGGCATATTCATGCTAGGTCACAAGGAACAGCAGAAAACTGGGAGGAATGCGGTGGTAGCCCTTATCGAAGATGGAATAGGGGATTTACAGCAGAAGTCAATACAACAGAGAATAGTATAGTAATAAAATGGTTTGAATGGTATTATAAAGATGCAGGCACAGGTGAGTGCTGTGAACAAATTCCTCATACTTTCCGAGGTCGTTTAATTCAATAAAATTAAAAATAATGAAACAAGTATATATTATAGTACTATGTTGCCTATTGAGTAGTTATTACACAATAGGACAAAATGAAGAGCCTATATGTGGTGAAGAGAATAAAGGTATATCAACTAATTCTGATACACCTAGTTAATACTTTGAACCCTTCAATGATAAATAACTATTTAACAACAGAAGCAACTCAACGCGCTTCAAGAAAAACTAAACAACCATGAAAATAAGTAAGAATGTTTTTTCATTAAGTACAGTACTTTTGGTGCTGTGCTTGGTGGGATTTAGTGCCTGTGACAACTGCGAAGACATCACGAATCCAGAGTGTAAAAACTATGACCCTTGCTGGGAAGGTGAGGTGAAGGCTAGTTTTACTATCATGGAGCAGTTTTCGGCAAATTTTACACCAGTGAGATATTTTGTACCTTATGATACAGATACTATCATGCAACATTCCGTAGAGTTTGCTGCACCAGAAGGCTTTGAGAAATATACCTGGTTAATAGGCTCTGAGGCGATAGATGGAAGAGTCGTTTATAGAAGTAACTTTCCTAGAGGTCAAACTACACCGATTACTTTAATTGTAGAGAAGAGACCGAATACAATTTGTTTTCCAGAGGATGATGGTATTGATACATTAACTAGGTATATGTACAGAACTATAGACCGTTGTGAACAACAATTTGATGGTTGGTATATAGGAAGTTACAATCGTACACCGAATGTGATTGATACTTTTAAGATAGAAACCTGTGGGCCTTATTCTTTTGATAATCCGTATTTATCCGATAGGATGAGTGGTTATTTTGGCTGTGAATATGATGTTTCAGATACTCAAGCACAGGTGATAGATTTTATCATTCGTTATAAAGAAATTTCTTTTTGGCAAGGGCAGTCGAATTGCGGTACACCTGGTGGAACTGCTAGAATTTCAGATGATGACCCAAATGAGATTACTATAACTTATTCTTTAGAAGATGCTAGAGAAGAACTATATGTATTCAAAGGTCGCCGTATTCGATAATTTTTTAAAATAAAAATAAAATGAAAAATATAATTGTATTGTTACTATGTATCATAGTAACACAACAAACTAATGCACAAATTAGATGTAATCCTAGTGGAATTACAACCAATCCTGATGCACCTATTAATAATTTGAACCCTTCAATGATAAATGATTTTTTTGATTGGAGGGCAACAGATTATGCACCATATATCAATTCTGATTATTATATAGACGACCCTTCATTCGTCGAAATAGGGAATAGTCCTTTTTGGTCTGATGAACCTTACCTAGACTACCTCAGTGTATTTGATACGAATGACCCAGATGACTCTATGGTAGATTACGCTGCTAATGAAGGTTGGGAACTTATTACAAGAGGCTTAGGTAAGTATAAAGATGAAACTCCCGTTAATTCTTTTAGTTACCTATATATATTATTGTATAATAAATATAAAGGGAAAATGAGAATGCTTTTTGCTTTGCCTCCTGCACTAACTCAAGGTTTTGTAACAAATTTAGAGTTTGAAATAGCGTTTAATGGATCTTTAGAGGGTGATGTCAACGCAATGCTAAGTCATAACGATAAAATAGCACAACCATTAGACACAAAAACTGGTTTTATAAAGTTTCATGCACAAACAGACATTGTAGAAAGTGGCTGGTCTCTACTAGAATTTCCTGTTACTTATGACCCTTGTGTTTGTAAAAACGCTACTGCTTTCAGTGTCTCACTCACTAAGCTACAAGAGTCTGATGCTTATCTTTCAGGTTCATTTATTGGAGGAAACTACCCAATTAATGGTAGTCCTACTAACCCTGATTCCTATAGCTTAACAGATAGGCAGTTAAACGTACTAAAGAATGGATTTGACCCTTATGTAGGAGTTGAAACATACAAAAATCTTGAAAAATACTACAACCAATATAAAAGTGCAAATACCATAAATACCTCTACTAAAAAAATTGCGAAAGGGATAAAAGATTTCGTTGGAGCAACTAGTAAACTACCTGTCGTAGGTGATGCACTAAAAACGGTTAAAACAGCAGTTGATTTATTTGCTTATGGTACAGGTTTACTACCAGAGGATAAAAAGACATTTCCTACTATTATAGATGGGACGATGACAATGTCAGGACAGATAATAAGTAATGAATTAATTGATAGGGCGGCATTTGTAGTTGAAGTGCCTGGAGCAGCCGATAGTTTAAACACAAGAGAATTTGGGAACTCTGAGGTACCCGCTTATCCCTTCTACAACGAAGCCTTAGGTCGATTTGCTATGCTAAAAACACCTGTATTGAAGCGTTCTACTATAGAAACAGATATTAGTGAAGCAATAGGAGAAGACGAAGGAGAGTTATTTAGATATAAATACGTCTATCAATTAGAAGAAAATTCCTTAGACTTTGTATTTAACCCTGCAATAGGAGTTAATCTTGAGAATACTAAAGTATATGGTTCTATTGTAGTCGAAACAGGAACTCCTGCATTCTTTATGGCTCAACAAGGTGATGTAGCTAAAAACCTTGTTCATACAGGTAATCGTAATACGCCAGTAGATTTTACGAATATATTCAAATCTCCCTTTGTTCCAATAGAATGTATGAAAGAATTGACATCAGAATATGTTTATAAGAATGTCCATACTGATTTTTTACCTCAATGGCACACACCGAAACAGGAATTAGTTCTAGAAACAGAAATCAAAAATGTATATATACAACTGATGATTATGTATGAATTTGATGAACTTAATAGAAATGGAGAACCTAATAGAGATATGCAATTGATTACTTACCCAATTACATTTAATGATAATCATGGTACTACTCTTCAAGGTTCACTTGATGATATGCCAGCAGATATAACCATTTCGACCACAAATTATACTCAATCTCAGACAATTGCAGCATTCAATACTGTTACTATTGATGGTGATTTAACTACTACTTCAAATACCAATATAATTATCAGAGCCAATGAAATTATATTGGCAGATGGCGCAAATATAGGAGCAGGTATTACGTTAGAACAAGGTTCTCCTCTGGCTTGTGGCTCAGTTGTACAACCATTTTCAGGAGATATGATTAGTTATTGTGACGAGGGGGACTATCAAGGGGATATTCCTAAGAGAATGCCTATTATTAAAGAGGAAGCACCAAAAGTTATTGTATCGGAAGTTGAAATGGAGGTATCACCTAATCCAACAACAGGAGAAGCCTTACTTTCATTAAAAGGCATTGATGCTAACACAAACGCTTCTATAACTGTAACTAATATGGTAGGTCAGATACTTTGGGAAACACAAATCACTATACAGGAAGAGAGAACGAGTATTAATATTGATGTTTCAAAGTACCCAGCGGGAACTTATAACGTATTATGCAATACAAATAATGGTGAAACAAAAACAATAAAAATAGTAAAACAATAAAATTCAACACATTTTCAAAATACCAAAAATACTCAAAAACACCTTGCAGCTCAACCAAAGCTGCAAGGTCTTTTTTATAAAAAAAGAACCCCCTTAAATCCCCGCAGTAACACTCGGAAAGACCAAATAAAACATAATATAAGCCATCAATAACGTCAAACAAAGATTCAATAACCAATTTAATAGCTACTTTGAATAAAAATCAAGTGATTAAATGAGATAGAATTCAGATTTGAAGATAAATTTTTATCAAAAAGGTTATCAATTCTACAAATAGAAAAAGAAGTGTCCTTCAAATAATTAAAAAATGATAGCTTTGCGAAGAATCAAGTCATTTAACAAGTTCTTTTGATATAAGGTTACAAGAACTATCTATCCAATAATCATGCGATTAGTACATTATATAATATTCACCGTTTTTTTTGTAATACTGTCATTTCTGTTTGACTATCATCACACGACTTTTTATAAGCCACAATCTACTCATGCGTGGAGACAATCAGATTGTGCGTCTTTTGCGTTGAACTATTATCAATATAATCGCTCGATTAATCACCCAAGGTTACATAATCGAACGCAGGCAGATGGTTATATGGTTGGAGAATTTCCGATACTATATTATATATCGGGACAATTGTATCGAATCTTTGGAGTACATGATTTTATACCGCGATTTCTCTGTTTGCTTATTTTCTTCTGTGGCTTGATGGCACTTTTCAAGATGACTTATGATATTACGAGCAGTTTATTTTTTGCTTATGTGATTCCGCTGCTGTTCTTCTCCGCACCCGTTTTGACCTATTATGGTAACAATTTTCTGACTGATACCCCCGCGTTTGCTTTTATTCTGATGGGGTGGAGTGCTTTTATGACTTACGCGAAGGAAGAAAAATTGAAGGCATTATATATAGCAGGTCTTTGTTTTGGGATGGCTGGACTGCTCAAAGTGACGCTTTTGATGAGTATTGTGGCATTAGGCGGACTGTTTTTGATGGAAGTATTTGGCTGGGCAACTTTCAAAAAAGAAGATAAATTATTCAAGCATCCGTGGCACGTCGCAGGAATGTTTGCTAGTGTGGTGCTGATAGTTGGTGCTTGGTATGCCTTTTCGATTTTTTATAACCAAAAAGGCGGTAGTAATTACTTTTTGAATGCAACCGCTGCACCGTGGCAAATTGACCGAATGGACTGGTTTGTTTATACGATATACCGTATTTTTTACGTTTGGGCAGGATATTACTTCTTTTCATTGGTTCATTATCTGGTGATGTTTTTGACTTTTTTCGTTTTATTAGGAAAGCGATACGTAGGAAATTTCCTCTATGGCATGACTTTATTGACTTTTATCGGTTCGTTTTCAATCCTTCAATTGTGGTATTATCAATTCAGAGACCATGATTATTATATTATTCCAGGGTATATTTTTGTGGTGTTCTTATTATTATCAGCGATTGTTTTATTAAAAGAACATTATACCCATATCTATGCGTCGAAGATATTCAAAGGTGTGATTGTCGCATTTTTGATTATGAATGTGATACACGCCAAATCGACGATACACGACCGTTATAACGGCTTTTTACAATATAAATTAAACGCAGCATTGTATGAAGACAATGTTGAAGAATATTTGGAGAACTTGAATATAGATAAGCAAGATTTGGTTATTTCTGTTCCTGACAAAAGCCCTTGTACTTCTTTGTATTTACTCAATCGACCAGGATTTACGGATTGGACGGACGTTTCGGGGAATCCTTTGAACGAAGGACATATCAAGGATTTTATTAGTCGTGGTGCAAAATATTTAATCGTTCATGATAAGAATTATTTAGAAAAAGAGAATATTAAGAATTTCAAAGATTACGAAATAGGTGATTACAAAGGCATTAAAATCTATGATTTGAAGCCTTATAATAATTAAAAGCCATGGAAATAGACGGTATTTGGAGAGAGACATTTACAGTAGATGCTTCAATGGTAGATACTAATCGGGCTATTCGACTGACGAGTATTTGTAATTTTTTGCAAGTCATTGCGGGCAATCACGCGCATTTTCGAGGTTTGGGCTTTGATGATATGATTCAGAATAATCAATTTTGGATGATGAGTAGAATGCGTGTCGAGATGGATTCATTTCCGAAATGGCGCGCGAATATTACTATTCACACTTGGATTAATAACTCAAAAGGGCCTTTTTCTTATCGGAGTTTTGAGATTTATGAAAAAGGTATCTTAATAGGTAGCGCAAATACTTTGTGGGTAGCAATTGATGGAACAACTCGCCGCCCTATTCGTGTCTCTACTTCTAATTTTCCTATCATTAATGGAAAAAATCCCAAATGTGGAGAGGCTGGAAAGGTCAATAAATTTTCAATAAATGCTAATTCCAATTTTTTTTATAAAATAGTTTACAGTGATTTGGATATGGTCAATCATGTGAACAACGTGAAGTATATTGAATGGATTTTGGATAGTTTTCCAGTTGTTGAAGAAAATCAAAAACCTTACTTTATAGAACTGAACTATTTGTCAGAAACTCGTCAAAATGATGAGGTAAGCCTATTTTTTCATAAGAATAGAGACAATGAATACCTCCATGAGATACAATTGAAGGAAGGGAATAAGCCTGTTTTAAGGGCAAAAATTTGTTGGAAATAAGGAGAAAGAATATCATAAAATTGGAATATATTTAGTATTTATGTTACATATTTGAATATTTTTTATATTAAATCATTTGATTTAGACTTTGGAATTGGACTTGGTTTAATTTTTGATGTTTAAAAAGATATAAAATCAACAGATAAATAATACTAAAATTTAATTATATGAAATCCTTTTTTAGCATATCGATAACGTCATTTTTGATGTTGGCTTATTTAGGAACTCAAACTATATCACCAGTTTCTAAAGTATCGCAGGTCAAGCAGATTTTGACAGCAAACCCTTGGAAGCAAGTAGCATTTAATGTCTCTCCTGCAATTGTAATGGATGAGGAATTTGGTTATGCGGTAGAGGATTTATATAGCATGCAAGATGAAGAAATTCAGAATCAAATCATCAAGTTTGATAATGAAGGAAACTATAAAATTGGTTCAGGCGAATCTGCTTTGAATAATGATATTTTGTTTGCTTCTCGTAAAGTTGCTCCAAAAGATAGAGAAAGAGAGAACGAAGATACAGACCTATATGAAGGAGAGGAATCTCCTACTGTCAATATTTTTGAGACAGGACAATGGCAAATGAGAGGCGAGAATAAATTAGTATTGACGGCGGATGATGGTCGTATGAAAGAAGAAGTCTTGACTTTAAAATATACTGAGTATAATAAAGTTGTTATTACTTTTACCCAAATGATTAAGGGAAAAGAACATACCTTTACTCAAATATTAGAATCTCAGCCTTTTATTGATTTAGGATGGTAAATTTTTGCCCCTATTTTGTTCCAATTTTTTTTAAAAAAAGTCATTATCGAATTATTCGATAATGACTTTTTTAATTGTATCTCGCCTATTTACAAGCTTCTAACTTGCCTTTTACTTCTTCTAGTTCAGCCTTTAAAATGATATTTTCCTTTTGAACGCTTTTATATTGCATTGCCAAAAAGACAGACAGTCCACCAAATGCCATTATAATTACAGAAACGACAGCTAAAATTTTTAATGTTGGATTTTTCAAATTTTTTTTATTTTAAAAATGAACAGACTTGTATCTAATACACTGTAACAAAAGTTATTTAATGTTTCGTCGTGCTACATTAGCTTTTTGAATTGTAAACAAATTTTTGTTACAGTGCATTGAAATAAAAATTGGAACAAGGTAATCAAATGTTTTTGACTTTTCTGATGAATTCCTTTTATTTTATTAAGGTATCAAAATATAATTTTAGAAAAGGTTATTAGGGTGTCAAACGCACTATATTATATTTTTTTTTAGAAAAAATCATATAAATTGTGGCTTATTAAATAATTGGCGTTTTAGTTAAAAGAGAAGTTTTCCTTAATCCAAAATATTCATTGTCAAACTAAGATTTTACTATTTATGATTTTATTTGGTTATTCAAAGCACCAGCAACCAGAAGCTAGCAACTTTTTGAAAAAGCGAAATTTTAGACAAACCACATAAAATCATAAAGAGCCATATATTTACTACTCAAAATAGAATAGAGTTTAGGAAAATCGAATAATGAAAACTTTTAACAAAGCCCTGAACTACCTTTTCTCAACCATTATACGTTAAATTACACTATAAATAAATTGACATGGCTATTATATAAACCTTTGTATATCAGAATATAAATGGTTATATTGCATATATAAGTATATATAAAAATGGACGTTTTTTATATACTTTATTTGTAACTATTGAGAAGCGGGATATGAGACCTTTAGGGCGGTCTCGCCTCTTGACTCTGAATAGTTACTTTTATTTTATTCTAAGGGGCAGATATAGGCAGAGCAAATTATACATACATCATATATTAGAGAATTAACGAAAGAACTAAATAATTAAGATATGAAAGGTCTTTTACGAATCTTGTTAATTATAGCAACTATTGCATTAACAAGCGAAACTTACGCGCAATGTTCGTCTTCGATAAAGGAAGAAACGACATTTGGATCTATCCAGATTGTAAAAACTAACTGGCAATACCTCGTTGTGAGAGGTGGTTATAGCTATGGTATTGAATTTATTCATAACGAAAAAGGAATTCGAGGCGTATTTACATCTAAGGGAGGTGTTGCGCTAGAAGAAGGAAATGACGTTGTATTTATGAATTCGGCAGGAGTTCGTAAAGTATATAAATTTATTGATTATGGTGAAATGAATACAGAAAGCGGTCAACCAGTCTATTCTAATACTTTGGAGCTAGATTTAGACGCGATTAGGTGGTTTGCTTCTAACACAATGTCAACTATTTATGTGCGTAATAATACAACGCTTCAAATGCGTAAATTCTCTGTAAATGGTGACCGAAAGGCAGAATTTCAGAGTTTTTCAGCCTGTTTTTTGAGAGCTATTAGTAAAGGTAAAGTGAGTGATGCAAAGGTTG
>CAKZLT010000056.1 GCA_937127195.1 uncultured Saprospiraceae bacterium | reverse complement strand
ACATTTAAAGTTTATCCATTTGACCAATTATATTGGACAAATCATAGGCAATACTTAATGCGAAAATTAGTAAATGAATTAGAAATTAGTGAAGTACAGGCGAGTAGAATAGTTTTTCAATTTGTGGAAGAAGAAATTCATTCAAATATTTATCATATCAAGGAAAAACAAAGAGCAGGACAAATTAAAACAAGTTTAGCAGCGTATTCAGTAAGTCTATTTAATCAAAAAAAAACCTTAATACTTCTATAGTAGAATCAACGAGATCAACGATATTTTGACTGTAAAATTACCTTTATTGTTTTTAAATAGTTGTTTATTTTAAAAATCTTTGTTTTATTGTATCTTTCACCATCAAAAACCTTTACTTGCAATAAATTTTTAGAAGACAAAAAAATAAATTATGCAAAGAAATAAATACAATTCTATTCTTAGTGCATTTATCTTTTTCCTACTACTAGGGTTTGCTAATCAAGCAGAAGCTAGTCACTTAATGGGAGGTAATATCACTTATACTTATTTAGGAGGTAATCAATATGCTATTAACCTTTCTCTTTTTCGTGACTGTAACGGTATTTCTTTAAGCAATAGTACAACTCTTAATGCAAATTCTATTTCTTGTGGTAATACAACTGTTCCTATGACTTTAATTGGAGGAGCAATAGTAAGAACGCCTTTATGTCCTAATGAAATTGATGCTTGCGATCCAGGACCTGGAGGTACTTATGGTGTAGAAGAGTGGATATATAGAGGCATTTTAACTTTACCTACTGGATGTGCCAATTCCAGTGATATTGTATTGTCTTGGTCAACTTGTTGCCGAAATGGAGCAATTACAACTCTAACAAATTCAGGTTCTCTGTATTTATATGCGAATTTAGATAATTCATTAGTTGGAGGTAATAGTTCTCCTGCATTCAATAATGACCCAACACTTTATTTATGCTCTGGTCAAGAGAATCGTTATAATAGTGGTATGACTGATGTTGAGAATGATGATTTAGTTTACAGTTTAGTTGATTGTAAGGAATCTGCGACTGGAAACGTAACATACGTTGCGGGTTTATCTGGAGGTAATCCTTTAAATGCAGCAGCAGCAAGTATAAACCCTCAAACAGGAGAAGTTGTTGTTATACCTAATGGAAATCAAGTTGCTGTAATTTGTATCTTGATAGAAGAATATAGAAATGGTGTTAAAATTAGTGAAGTCATTCGTGATTTACAATTTACTGTAACCAATTGTGGAGGGAATTCATTACCAATTATTTCTGGTATTAATGGAACAGCAGATTCTTCTGGAGTAACAGGCTCTTATAGTACAACAGCTTGTGCTGGAGAACAGATTTGTTTTGATATTCAAGGGTTTGATCAACAGGCTGTGCCTTCTTCACCTTTTCAAAATTTAACCTTAGATTGGAATTTTGGTATTAATGGAACATTTGTAGTTGATTATACATTACCTTACCCTGTTGGAGAATTCTGTTGGACGCCAACACAAGCAGATGCTGGAGATAATTTCTTCTTTGTAGAGGCTAATGATGATGCTTGTCCTTTCTTAGGTTCTAATGTATTTACTTACAAAATTGAGGTATTTAATGAAATTACAATTGATGTAACTTCAAATGTTGGTGCTGATTCAATAGTAAAACAAGGAGATACTATACAATTAAATGCTAATATCAATGACCCAAATGCTACTATTAGCTGGTCACCAGCTACTGGTTTATCTTGTACTGATTGCCCAAATCCAACATTTATAGTCGTAGGAGCAAATACAGGAACTAATGTTACTTATAATGTAAGTGCAGTAAGCGATCAAGGTTGTTCTGAAACTGATGCTATTACAATTGATATAAAAGGAACTTCTATTCAGAGTATTAAAGAATTGAAAAGCTGGAGTATCTTCCCTAATCCTATTTCTACTCAATCAATTGTTGAATATACGTTGACAGAACAAAGTGACATTCAATTGGAATTGATTAATGTAGTTGGTCAGAAAGTAGCAACTATTCGTAATGAAAACCAATCTAGTGGAGGTTATCAGTATAATATTGGTAACTACTTAAATGAAAAGGCTAAAGGAATGTACTTCCTTAGAATGACTATTAATGGTCAAACTGCAACTAAGAAGCTAATGTATAGATAAGTAAGAAAAATGTGATAAAATAGCACCTATTTGCTAGGAATGTTATTTTTATATTAATATCTTTCAAAATAGAAATAGTTATAACTATCTCTATTTTGAAAGATATTTTTTTTATAAAAACAAAAAATGAATTATGAAAAAAAGTAATTACAGCTTTATCTTTTATGTGTTTATTTTTATAGTTTCTATAGGTGCGCCTAAAAAAAGTAATGCTAGTCATTTAATGGGGGGAAACATTACTTATACTTACTTAGGTGGTGACGAGTATTCTATAAACTTATCTTTATTCCGTGATTGTACAGGAATACCACTATTAAATACAACAACAGTTAATGTTAATTCTGCGATTTGTGGTATTAGTAATGTTACTATGACTTTAGTTGGAGTTCCTATAGATGTTACTCCATTATGTTCTAGTCAAGCTCAAAATAGCCCTTGTTTAGGAGGATCTGGGATTTATGGAGTACAAGAATGGATTTATAGAGGTACTTTAACTTTATCTGGAAGTTGTACTAATGCAAATGATATTATACTTTCATGGTCAGATTGTTGCAGAAACCCTACTATTACAACTTTAACAACACCTGATAGTGATGGTATATATTTATATGCAACATTAGATAATTCATTAGTAGGTCACAATAATTCTCCTGCATTCAATAATAAACCTACTGTGTTTTTGTGTGCTAATCAAGAAAATCGTTACAACAATGGTATGACTGATGTTGAGAATGATCAGTTAGTTTATAGCTTAGTAGATTGTAAAGAAGATATTAATCAAGTAGTTAGTTATGCTGGAGCTTTTTCTGGTACTAGTCCATTAACTGCATCAATAGCGAATATTGACTCAGAGACTGGAGAAATTATTATTTTTCCTACATCTAATCAAGTTGCAGTACTTTGTGTTTTAGTAGAAGAATTTAGAAATGGAATTAAAATAGGAGAAGTTGTTCGCGACTTACAATTAATTGTAACAGATTGTGGGGGGAATTCATTACCAACACTTTCAGGTATTAATGGTGCAGCAGATTCTTTAGGAACAACAGGAGCTTATAAAACTACGGCTTGTGTAGGGCAGCAAATTTGCTTTTATATTCAAGGTTTTGATAAAGAAGCTGTTCCTTCTTCTCCTATTCAAGATTTAACAATTAACTGGAATTTTGGGGTTAATGCGACTTTTGTAGTTGATTACGCAGTTCCTTATCCAGTAGGGGAATTTTGTTGGACACCAACAATTGCCGATATTGGAAAAAATAGATTTTCAGTAGAAGCGAAAGATGATGCTTGCCCTTTCATCGGAAGTAATATATATACTTACGAAATTGAAGTTTTTGATGGAGTTACAGCCAATATAACAAGTAATGCAACAACACAAAATAGTCCAGGAGACACTATTCAGTTAATGGTTAATGTAAACGACCCAAATGCTACTATTGCTTGGTTTCCTAGTGCTGGTTTATCTTGTACAGATTGCCCAAATCCTACATTTATAGCAACAGGAACTAATACACCAACAAGTGTAACTTATACTGTAATAGTGACTAATGATCAAGGATGTTCTAGTGGAGATGAAATTGTTATTGATATTTCTCCTGTATCTACTCAGAACATTGAAGAATTGAAAGGCTGGGATGTATTCCCTAATCCTGTTACTAGTCAATCTATTATCGAGTACACATTGACAAAACAAAGTGATGTTCAGTTAGAATTAATTAATGTAGTTGGTCAAAAAGTGGCAACTATTCGTAATGAAAACCAAGGGAATGGTGATTATCAATATAGTATTAGCAATTATTTAGATGGAAAAGCCAAAGGAATGTATTTTATTAGAATGACAATTAATGGTCAAGTAGCAATAAAAAAATTAATGCATAGGTGATTTTTATAGAAAAAAAATTATTAATCAATTGAAAAATGGTCATAATTGCTTGAAAATAAGCGTTATGACCATTTTTTATTAAATACTATAAAAAACTTTAATATTTTAATTTAAAAATTTAGTGTTTGCGTAAAATTCCTATTATTTTTGGCAGAGGTTTAAGCTAATTCAATTTAACTTAAATTTTGCGTTGACTTTACATTATATGATACTAACAAACAGAAAACATTCAGACAGAATCAAGTAAATAATAGGAAAAAAACTCCTAAAATGGACAAAAAAACAGCATTTTTAGAATTAAAGTATGGATGGGTTTATGGAGGTTCGCCAAAATTTCACATCATTAGTGATATTGCGCTAATCTTTCATTCAGAACAAACAGACAGAATTACAGTACACACAAAAGCCATTAGAAGCAACGCTCAAATAGTAACTTCTTTTTCAGATGTGAATGAGTTAGGTGTGACACAACGCAGAGTGATTGAAGTTTTAGATATGAATACACGTAGAGTGCGTCCATATCGTTCAGACTTTCGATTAAGTAGTAGAATTGTCAAAAACGTTATTGCTAATTCTTATAACACTCATCGAGTAGTCAAAAACTTTATTGTTGGTTTATTACTAGAGCATAAACCTGAAGAATTAGTTATTTTTGGAGGACGAAGAGATATTTTACTTTGCGAAAAAGCAGGTGTAAGATTTGATAAAGTTCCTAAAATTACAGATACTCAGGACTTATTGAAAGAAGAAACAGGTCACTTGTTTTCTTTAAATAAAGCAACCAAAGTCATTGGTTATGAGGAGGATATTAATAAAGTAAGTTCTAATAATGAAGAATATTACTTACCACGTTTTATTACTCGTCAATTGATGCCTAATAGTGCTACACAAGATGCAGCGAGGGCATTTTTGATACATCAAGAATTTACCAATCATAAAGAACACTTGTTAATTAAAGCGGCATTACAATTACAAAAAATTGAAATGGAAGAAGTTGAAAAGCAAGGAAACATCATTGCTGATTCTAGTGATAATGGATAATTTTTTTTAAAAAGGAAAAGAGCCGTTTAGATTAATTTCTAAACGGCTTTTTTTTAAGCTTTTAAATTAACGATTAACACGTATTAATAGAATTTTCATCATCTCTTCGGCAGCAATTTTAGACTTTAATTTTACAAAATCACGAGGAGTTTCGTCCCCAATCTCATAAGTGATAGCTTCCGCCCCAAAGGTTCTATAAATCCAATTTTTGGCAATAGGAGAAGAAATATCAAAAGGTTCTTCTTCCCATTTATTGGGTAGCCTCAAATTCATATTATCAATCCAAAGCCTAGTAATAGAACTCTCATCAGGTATATAGTCATTAGAAATAGGGTATAAAATATCACTTCCTGTTGAATGAAAATCAAAACCATACCAAACACGAGTACTGTCATTTAATAATTCTTTTTTTAGATATTCTGAAACATTTTTTGTTTCAGGTTGACGAAATTTATGCCAATCTCTATTTAAATCAACACCTCCGACATTGTGTCTCCAGTGACCTTGATCTGCACCATCAGGATTAATTAAAGGAAAAGCTATTACTTGGAATTTTTTACGAAATCGACGAGCTAAGTCTGAACTATCCAAAATGGTCTCCACAAAATATTGAGCAGCAAATTGTCCTGTAACTTCTGGTGGATGTTGGCGAGAAAGCACAATAACGATGTTTTTTTGCTCTGTTTCTGCAATTTTTAAAACCCTAATAGCTTTATTCAATGTACTATAACCTACGGTATCACCTGTTACATATTCCATTTGCTGAAGTGTATCTGCCCAAGCAAAAACTTCTTTTGAAGTCATTAATTCTTGTGCTGATATCCATAAAGAATTTGGACTTACTCTTAATTGTAACTCTGCTGTTTCTTTTCGTTCATTATGCCTAAAGTACTGACTAGATATAGTTTTCCAATTTTCTCCATCAGAGCTGATTTTGGGAATATATCGATGCCTCCCTTCTTTATAGATTAATTTAATAGAAACGTCTTTCTCTTCATCTGACCAAATCCTAAAAGCATACCAAGCACTATGATTAATAGGAAAATTTTCTGGTGCTATCGTAATGATTAAGCTGTTTTTTTTTCTATTATCAGCTTGTACATTATCAATCCGACCACCATAAAATTCATTAGAAACATAAATACCATTAACTTGAAAAGTTTTTCTTTTTTGAAAAAGGATAGGTTTGGAACGTGTATCAGTACTATTAGGTGGATCGTAAGATTCTCCAGATAGACTTATATTGGTAGGCTGTTCGGGTGGTTGACAACTTGCTAAAACAACTAAGTTGAAGCAAAAAAATAAGGTGAAAATATTCTTAATCATTGGTTGATGTTTGAATAAACAATTGTTTTCATTTAAAAAAGTGTGCTTTAAAAAATGAATTTAAGATTCCTTATCTAAAATATGCTTTTTTAGAAGGTTGTTTTTTATGAAAAAATTAATAACTAATAAACTAGCATTCAACTAAACTAACTGAAACATTAGTAGCTAAGCCTCCTTCTGATGTTTCTTTGTACTTATGATTCATATCTTGAGCTGTTTCCCACATAGTTCGAATGACCTTGTCCAAAGAAACTTTGGCCAAGGTTGGGTTTCCTTCCATTGCAATTTTGGCGGCTGTAATAGCTTTTATTGCTCCCATCGAATTGCGTTCAATACATGGAATTTGAACTAAACCTCCAATAGGGTCACAAGTTAGACCTAAATGATGCTCCATTGCAATTTCAGCAGCCATTAAAGATTGTTGAGGTGTTCCTCCTGTACATTCACATAAAGCAGCAGCAGCCATTGCAGAAGAAACGCCTATTTCTGCTTGACAACCACCCATTGCGGCAGAAATGGTAGCTCCTTTTTTAAAGAAAGTTCCTATTTCTCCTGCAACACAAAGAAATTTTAGTATTTCTTTGTCACCTACTTGTTGACCACTTAGACATATATAATACATCAAAACAGTTGGAATAACTCCAGCAGCCCCATTGGTTGGAGCAGTAACAACACGTCCAAAATCGGCATTTTCCTCATTAACAGCAAAAGCAAAACAACTAATCCATTTGAGCATCTCATCAAAAACTGGACGTTTACTTTGAATAACTTTGACCCATTCTTCTATATTAGAATAGACTGCCTCACCTATTAGTTTTTTGTGCAAATCAAAAGCTCTTCGATTAACATTCAGTCCTCCTGGTAGAATGCCTGATGTATGAACACCTTTGTAGAGGCACTCAAGCATAACTCGCCAAATATTTAAAAGCTCTGATTTGATTTCGGAAATAGTTCGCCAAGATTGTTCATTGGCCCAAACCATTTCAGAAATGGATAAATTATTTTGAAGACAATGCATCAAAAGTTCATCTGATACATCACAAGGATAGGGTAAGGGAACTTTAGGTTGGAGACTTGCTGCTGTGGTTTCGCCCTCTTTTACTACGAATCCACCACCTATGGAGTAATAAATGGCTTCTTTAAGCAGACCATTTTTAAGTTCTGCGCGAAATCGTAAGGCATTCGCATGAAAAGGTAAGCTTTCTTCCTTTAAAAAAATGATACCTTCCTCATATCTGAAATTAAGCAAATGAATTCCACCAATATTGATTTGATTTTGTATTTTAATTTGCTGAATTTTATTATTAATTAGTTGAGTATCAATAGTGACTGGATCTTCACCACTTAACCCAAGTAATATAGCAATATCAGTACCATGACCAATACCCGTTTTTGCTAGAGAACCGTAAAGATATACTTTGATTGATTGGAGTCTAGAAAAGGAAATTTCTGATTGAAGCTCTTTTATCCATTGCTGAGCAGCTCGCCATGGACCAAGTGTATGCGAACTAGAAGGCCCTACACCAATTTTGAACATATCAAAAACGCTAATTCGTTCCATGATTGTTTCGTTTTATGAATTGATAATTTTTTTTCTTAAAAAGGTGTTTAGTCTTAAAATTATGTTTTTTATAATTTTAAGACTAACAAAACTAAAATAAAGCTAATGCTTATTTTTGCATTATTATATTTTGAAAAGAATATTTAAAAAATATAATATAATTAGGAGCGGTTCTACAATAATTTAATTGTTACTATTTTTTACTAAATTGAAAAAGATAAAAAACGCAGATACCAATTGCCATTAATACCAAGCCTGCAATAGCTTGTTCTGGCTTTTCAAAAAGAGTTGCACTAACTAATACCAAGCAAGTAATAATAAAAATGATAGGAATAAGTGGATACATGGGGGTTTTATAAATATTAGTGTTAGAGGTTTTTTTGTTTCTAAAAATGAAGATAGTGATTGCTCCGAGCATCAAAAATATCCAATCAATAAAAACAACATAAGTAATTAAATTAGAAAAGGTTTGCCAAAATAAAATTAAAAACATTGACCAGACGGATTGAATAATAATGGCATTCACAGGTGTTTTATAGAAAGGATTAATTTGAGCCAATTGCTTGAAAAAGATTCCATCTTGAGCCATTGCGAAGTAAATACGTGGTGCGGACATGATGTAAATACTCATTGTTCCAATGATAGAAACTGTTATTAAAATAGCAATAAATAAACCACCAAACTCATAATATTGGCTTATTGCATCTGAGGCAGGTGCTTTTGAGTTTTGAATACTTTCAATAGGAAGCATTTCTAAGTAAGCCCAATTAATTAATAAATAGGTAACCATAACGATGATTGTACCTATAATCATTGCTTTAGGAACTATTTTTTGGGCATTCTTGGTTTCCCCAGCTAAAAAAGATGCATGATACCAGCCTCCATAAGACCATAAAACGCCAATTAAAGCAATCGCAAAGCCGCCAATTAAGCCAGAATCGTCAGTTCCTTTACCAATTTTTGGTAAACTCCAATCTACATTTACAATGAAATCTGTAGGAATTAGAAAAAGTCCAATGATGACAACAATCCCAATACCTATAAGTTTGAATGTTGTTAATACAGAGACAACCCATTCACTAATTTTGACTCCAAAAATATTGACTATAGTAAGTATGCCAATGGCTATTAAGCCAATAATGACTTCATAACCTTCATCTAATCCAATTATTTTACTGAAATATTGAGCAAAACCAATAGCTAATGCAGCTAATGCTCCCGAAGTAATTACTGTTAAAATAGACCATCCGTAAAGAAAGGCCGTTAATTCTCCAAAAGCTTCTTTAAAAAAAACATAAACACCACCTGTTTGAGGGAATCTAGAACCTAATTCAGCAAAAGTTAGAGCACCCGTTAAGGTAAATAAACCACCAATTAACCAAGCGATTAAGATAAAAGAAGGAGACGGAAGACTGGTTGCAATCTGGGAAGGAACTAAAAAGACACCTGCACCAATACAACTACCAACAGCAATCATAATTAGCCCATATAAGGAAAGTCCTTGATTTAAATGACTGTCTTTTTTTTCCTTCATATTTAATATTTGAATAGTTAAACGCTTTGCAATATAGGATATATTTTTGAGTTACAACATTTACTTTTATACCTTTATATTTTAAAAAGAAAACAAACAGGTGTAAAATAAAGACTATGCGTTTACTAACAATTATATTACTACTTTTTTTAGGCATAAACTGGGGAATTGCTCAAGATGGACGATTTGAAAAATTATATGTGACTCCAAGCATCTCTGTAGGTTTTACTTTCGGAGCGACTTTTAATATTGGACTTGATTTGGATTTGACAACTTCTACTACCAATGATTTTGATAAAAGACAAAGAAGTGGTATTTCTTTGGGGCATTATCTTGTTCTGAATAAAGGCAATTTTCAGCCACATCATATTACACATCTTAATTTGATGTTTGAGAATGAATATATGGATGTAAAAGCAGGTTATGGGTTATTGACTTATCGTTGGGGAAGGGCTCAAGTAAATAAATTTGGTCAAGGTGGTTTTACTTTTGATGTGAGTTTTACACAACGGGAGTCTAATATTCCATGGTTTGGTGTGAAATCTTTATTTTATAATCAGAGGGAATGGATTTGGTTTGATATTCCTTATTTCTCGGTTTATACACGGCAAAAATTTTATTTGAATGGAGGAAGTTAAAATATTTGAAGATTTCTCAAATATTGATTATTAGATTTTATACTAATTTGAAATAGATAACCAATTTAAAAGAAAAATGACAAAGAAAATTTATTTCCCTGCATTACAATCAGACATTTTACTTTTTTATCAAAAGGTAAGCAGTCAATTTTCTAATGCCTGGATTTGGGCAATTACTATTATTGTTTTTAGTTGGTTTGATTTTTCCTTAGGTATAAATATTATTTGGGCACTAGGAATTATTAGCCTAATCAGACATATAGTTCGATATTATAAAGTCAAAAAACTAGAGAAGAAAGGAAGGGCTTTATTCATTGAAAAGAAAAAGAATGAACGTAATCGAAATATAGGTTATATGTTTATATATATAATTCTTTCTTTAATATTTAATTTTGCAGATATACTTCCTTTTATTTTTGGTTTTTTAGCATTTTATTTTTTAGTGAAATATGTTTTTTATATTTCATCAACAGTATTTATAGCAAATGATTATGAATTAATCATTAGGAGAAAACGTAAATGTAAAGTCTTTGATTTTTCTTATCCTAATCGATTAAGGTTTGTCTATAATATGATTTCATTTGAGCATCCAATTAATGGCAAAGATACTTGGAAAGATATTAATATGGATAGAACTAAAATGAATGAAATTAGATTATTTCTTTCAAATAACTATGGAAAAGAAATGGTTTTGAACCCTACTACTGGTTTACCTTATACTATATAATTATTGTAGAATGTAAAATTTACGATTTAGATAAATTTTGGGTTCTTTGAAAAATGCTGTGATTTACCTCTATTGTAGATAAATCATAGCATTTTTTAAAGGACCATTTTTTTTAAAGAACAAAAATTATCAAGAGTGTATAGAACAGCAATAATTCATAGTGTTACCAAAAAGATTATAGATTATAGTGTTACTTTTTTTTAAATGTCACGTTTTAATATTAGTAAACATTATAATTATTAAGAACTTGTTAATTAAAAGTTATGAAACAAAGAACCACAATGGCGATGAAGTCGTTATATATGTAAAGTTTTATAAAAAATTGATAGGTAGATATTTATAATATTTTTTTTAACCAATAAAATCAAATAATCATGGGATGAACTGGCGCTTTCAATTAACGAAAGCAAAGCATGAAATTAGGGAGACGTTACATATAGCGTCAAATGTATTACAAATCAATATATGGAGAATTGCTATTATTGTATTGATTAGTTTAGTTATTTTGCGTAAAGATGTTAATTTGCAATTAAATCTAAAATCGCCAATGCAATTAGAAGAGACTGTACTAAATGAGAAAGCAATAAAAGTAGAACCAGAATTGACGAATCAAGAGACTTCTACAAAAACTTCTTTGAAAGATGTCATGGATATAGTATTACCTAATAAGAAAATGAAAAGTGGAGTGATGCTTAAGAAACAATCTGTTGCTGCAAGTAAATTTTCTAATTTAGGTTTTATCTTAAACCCTACTTATGCTAAACGTAATAATATTTCGCCACAAATTGTAGCTGAAAAAGCTCGTATTTGTGATGCATATATTAAACGTTTTGCGCCAGTAGCAATTGGAGAAATGAAAGCTTATGGAATTCCAGGAAGTATTACATTGGCACAAGGGCTATTAGAAAGTAATGTAGGAGAAAGTCTTTTGGCAGTTCAAAACAAAAATCACTTTGGAATTAAGTGCTTTTCTAAAAATTGTAAAAAAGGGCATTGTTCTAATTATACAGATGACTCTCATAAGGACTTTTTTAGGAAGTATGACTCAGATTGGGCAAGTTATCGTGCTCATAGTTTGTTTTTGCAAAGGAATCGTTATCGACATTTATTGAAGTTACCTCAGACAGACTACAAATCTTGGGCAAAAGGATTATCTAAGGCAGGATATGCAACAGACAAACAATATGCAGAGAAGTTAATCCGTATTATTAATACATTAAAACTGCATCGTTTTGACAAACAATGAATGAAAAGACGAACTTAGGTTCGTCTTTTTTTATTAAAAACATATAATATATAAATATCTGTAATAGTCACGTTTTTATGCTAATGAATGTAATTAAGTTGGTTTTACTTTTCTTAAGAAAAAAAATAAAGTCACAAAAACATATATATAAGGGCAAGATATTTAACTGTAAAAGTTGTTTATTTGAACTATCGAAATGAAGAAACGAAAACAAACTAATAATTAGGAACATGAAAACTTTTACAAAAAATATTCAATCATTCATCTTAATTTTAGGAGTTGTTCTAGTCGCAACCATTTCTACTTCAGCAGCTAAGATATATCAAGGATATATTATTCTAAATAATGACAATCAGTTGGAAGGACAAATTCAAATGTTAAGCCCAACATTGAATGAAGTAAAAGTAAAGTTTATTTTAAAAGACAATAAGAAAAAAATATTTAAAGCAAAAGAAGTTAAAGAATATGGCTTTAAAGTTGAAAAATGGAACTATAAAACTCGCCAACATGATATTAATAATATTACGTACGTTCGTCAAACAGTAGAAAAATCTCCAATTGCATTTGGCCCAAAAGAAGTACTAATTGAGCGTCAAGTAACTGGCACAATTAATTTGTACAATCATTTTGTAGAACAAAATTCTAATGTAAAACAACCTTTTAGTCATATATTGTATATTCAAAAAGGAGAAAAAGAAAATTTGATTTCCCTTACAAAAAGAAACTATAGAATAGTATTGAAAGGAATGACTGCTGAATACCCTGAACTACAAGTTAAAGTAGGAAGCAGAGGGTATGGTTTCAAACATGTTGCTAAAATCATTCAAACTTATAACAATTGGATGTTAGATAATAATGAAGAAATTGTAATAGGAATGAGGTGAAAAACTTTGGATAGTTAGTTTTATAGATAATAAACGATTGCTTTATATAAGCAAATAAGCATTTTTTCATTTTAACGCGTGTTAAAATGAAAAAATGCTTATTTATTAGGGTGAAATGTATCTAATGCTGTTATTAAACCATTTTCATTGATTTCATAAAAGTATTCGGTTACATTTTTTTCTTCTTGATGTAAATAGAAGTCTCTAATGACAATTAACCTTTTTTCTGATATTTGGCAAGTTTGTCGTTTGTAGCTACTACTATCTCCAGATAATGGCAACGTTGAAACTAAATGACCATCAAGAGAATAGGTCTTCAATATAAAAAACTGAGATTGTTCTTTTGATTGATAGTAAATTAACCCTTCGTAATTTTGCTCTTTTCCTTTTGGTAGTTTTATAGAATAAGCATAACCATCATAAACAGGATCATTTACTTCTAATTTATAATCAGAATTTATAAATTGTTGAATAAAAGAGGTATCTATTCGGGCGAAAACTAGTTTACTATTATGAACTCGATAAAGTAAATTCGTAGTTATTGGTAAATCAATAGTTTTAAAATGTTTTTTAAAATGCTTAAAAGACTTAGAGCGCTCAGAGGTAGTTTGATTGCAAGCTAGCAAAGTAATTAAATAGATTAATAAAATAGGTAGTTGTTTCATGGATAATTTGAATCGATTAAAGCCTACAAAATAGTTCAAATTTCAAATACTTTTTTATAAAGTGCCTTACTCTTCTAGTTTTTTCTTTTTAGCTTCTTCTATTTGAAGATTAAAATTCTTTTGAGAAACTATTTTTTCTCCTGTTCTGTTTTCGTAAGCCTGGCGCGCATCGCCAGCAGCAGCACCACCTTCTTTGGCAGCCTTTTGATTTTCTAGGAAACCTTGCGCACCTCGTTTTTTAGCTTCATTTCGAGTAGAAGTTTCACCAAGCATTGTAAAAATAAGTTCTAAATCTGTCATGTGATCGCGTAAGTTTTCACGGGTGAGATTTTTTACGTTTTTGTATTCAGAAGGTTTTAACCCAAAAGTAGCTTTAGAAATTTCTGCTGTTAAGATAGCATATTCTCGACCTTCTTTTACACCACGACTTTTCCAATCGTCAGTTAATTTTCCTCGAACTTCAATGGATTGCATCCGCTTCATTATCCAGTCTTCAGAATAGCCTAATGCTCTATAATACTGCCTAGCACGCTCTGCTGCCAATTCAGGGTTTTCAATTTCTTGAATTCGTTCATAGCCAACTTTAGCCAACCATTGTTTGAATGGTTCAGCTTTTTTGGAAGGAATGGATTGTATAATTCTAAAAATGACTTCTGTATTTGCTGCTGTTATTTTACGTTTTTTGCCATCTTTAGTAGTCATTTGAAGTAGGGTACAGTTTGTACCCCAATAGATATTAAGAGCTTCATCACGTTGTCGCATTCGTTTAATATACTGACGTACATCCTTAGAGTTCGTTAATATTTCTATGATGTCTGAGACAGCAAACCACCATTCTTTATTGTGCCAAACTCGACGAATTTCTTTACTTTCAAAAACGATTAACTTATCTTGTTTTTCCTCCATAATTATTTTATTAATTGGCTTCAAAATTAATGTTTTTAAGTCTTAAGTGATTTCAAAATGTCTAATTATTTAAAAAATAAGAACTTTCGAATAGTATGTTTATTATTAATATCAATATTGAAAATGTCGCTTCATGTATCAAAATACTATGGTTAAGTTGTTTGAAAAACTTGTCATTACTCTTTTCTATTTCTAAATTTATATTTAGAAATCGATTAATTTGCAATTAATGAATGACGTATTTATGAATTTAAAATATTAGATTTTTATAAAAAAATGATGAAAAAAATAATATTAACTTATCTTCTTTTAGGATTTTCAACTTTAATAGTTGCTCAAAATGATGGTTTATTTAAAATTTCTCAAAGCCTTTGGAATAAACAGAAGCAAGTAGAAATTCCTTTTTTTGTGTTGTTGAAAGAACAAGCTAATTTGACGTTAGCTAAGCATTTTAAAAATAAAAGTGAAAAAGGAAATTTTGTATATCATGAATTACTAACATTAGCAGAACAAACACAAACAGATTTATTAATTATAATAGAAAACGAAAAAGCAACTTTTCAAAGTTTTTCTATTGTTAATGGGATTTGGGTAAAAGGGAGTTTTGAACTTGTGCGAAAACTAGCAAAAGAACCAAGTGTGGCTAATATATTTTATAATGCACCTGTTCGAGTGTTAGAACCTGTTGAAATGGATAGAAATCCATTATTAAATTCAAGAGGAGATTCTTTAACTTGGGGAGTCAGAAAGATAAAAGCAGATGCAGTTTGGGCATTGGGCTATAAAGGTCAAGGAGTTATAATTGGAGGGCAAGATACAGGTTATGGCTGGCAACTACCAAATTTAAAAACAAGATATAGAGGTTGGAATGGAACAGTTGCTAATCATAATTATAATTGGCACGATGCAATTCGAGAATTTAGTCCATTAGGAGATTCTATTAATAATAATTGTGGTTTGAATGTTCTTGAACCTTGTGACGATAATGGACATGGAACACATACAATGGGAACAATGGTAGCATCAGACACGATTGTAAGCCTTGGTGTTGCACCAGAATCACAATGGATAGGTTGTCGAAATATGGAAGATGGTTGGGGAGCTCCCAATACCTATTTAGAGTGTTTTGAGTGGTTTTTGGCACCAACAGATTTGAATAATCAAAATGCTGATCCAACGAAAGCACCACATGTTATTAATAATTCATGGGGTTGTCCAGAAATAGAAGGTTGTGATACAAGTAATTTTGTATTATTAGAAATGGCAATCAATAATTTAAAACTGGCAGGTGTAGTTGTTGTTGTTTCAGCAGGTAATAATGGACCAAATTGCTACTCAATTAATACTCCTGCGGCTATTTTTGAGTCAAGTTTCTCAGTTGGAGCATTGGGTGTGAACGATACAATTACAAACTTCAGTAGTCGTGGATTAGTGAATGTGGATGGAAGTGGTAGAACGAAGCCTAATATTACAGCACCAGGGGAGGCTGTGACTTCTTATTGGTTGCAAGGAAATGGAACAAATACTTTTAGTTATTTGAATGCAAGTGGTACAAGTATGGCTGGACCTCATGTGGCTGGTTTGGTGGCTTTGATGATTTCAGCGGATTCAACTTTGGCTGGAGATGTAGATAGAATTGAAAACATTATTGAACAAACGGCATTTGGGCGAACAACAGCCCAAAATTGTGGTGTGCTAGGTGTGACGATTCCAAATAATACTTATGGTTTTGGTATAGTTGATGCTTTATCAGCTGTTAATCAATCGATTGCGACTTCTGGAGTAAATGAAAATCTAAATAATAATGGAAAAGTTGAGATTTTTCCAAATCCATTTAAAAATCAATTTTTAGTAAAATTAGAAGGCTTTCAGGGCTACACCATGTTTGAATTATATAGTGCAGATGGTAGATTAATTCAGCAACAGAATTGGGTTATCACTTGGCATAACCTTAGAACTATTCATGTAGAAAATATCCCTATTGGTGTTTATTTTTATAAAATATCAGATAATCAAACCATAACACAAGGAAAATTGATAAAAAATTAAGAAAATTGAGTATTGGGAACTTCTTCTTCTCAACACTTATTGAAAAAATTAATATATTGGCTTTTGTTTTATTAAAATATTCTTTAATGTTTTTGGATTTAATTGATTATAAATAGGAATGCGATAATGAGAAAATTATTACTATTAACGATAATTATTAGTTTTTTAGGAAGTTGCCAATCTTCTAAAGTGAATCTAAAAAAATTAGATAAAACAAACCCTAAGGTTGTAGCAGAAGCTGTTCTGAAATCTTATCAAAAGAAAGATCTTGAAACACTTAAAATGTTGGCAAGTAAAGATAATGCCCAAACTATTCAAAAATTTATTATTAGTGATTTATTGGTGAAAGAACGTCGAATTTTTACTAATAAACAATGGAAAAAGATTGAAGCATGGGATGGGGAAATCAGAGAGGTTCGTTTTTCGGATGATTTAAAACGAGCTTATGCAATGTTTGATGGAGATATAGAAGGAAATGATTTAGGTGAAATATTAGTTGTAAAATTGATATTAGAGCGGAAAGAGTGGAGATTTGATAATATAGTAGCTTACACCAGAGACAGTTTTGATTCATTGGGATATGTAATGGAATAATTTTATTTTATTTCATTTTTGATGAAATATTGAAAAGAATGATAGCCAACAGTTTTTTCTAATTTGGGATTAATGATTTTCATGATAGAAACAACAGATAAACCAAGATTTAAATATTGGTTTATTTCCGCATGATGTGCTTTAAGTGCATTGGTTTTCTTGTTTTTACTTCCTTTGGGGCGACCGAGTTTTTTTCCTTTCGATCGAGCTGCAGCTAAACCTTGCTTCGTTCTGATAGAAATGTAGTTACGTTCAGCTTCAGCAAAGTAGCTATAAATCGCCATTAATAATTTGGCATGTGGCGCACTAGTTGAGAGTTCGGGTTGACGTACAAAAAGAATATCAACTCCTTTTTCTGATAAGTTATTAATAATATTTAGCGTTTCAAGCATATTTCTTCCTAATCGACTAAGTTCAGCAACTAGCAATTTATCACCTGTTTCAAGACGATGAAGTAGAATGTCAATCTTACGTTCTTGTTGGCTTTTTTGTGCAGATATTTCTACTTCTATAAACTCAGATATTAGCCATTGATTTTTTTGGGCATATTCTAGTAATAGATGTTTTTGTTTAAATAAATCTTGTTGATCGGTACTAACTCGAGTATAACCTATTATTTTCATTTTCTTTTTTTTATAAAAAAAGGTCAATTTTGTTTATTTTTTCATAAAAATAAATAAAATAGTCAACCCTTTTTTTATAAAAAAAAGAAAAGAAAAAATGTCCGTTTTTTTATGAAAATGTCATATTGATTATTAGTTATGGGGGAAATATAAAGGAAAATATAATTCTAAAAATTTCCTATCGTTAAAAAAGGAGTAATTCATCAAAAGTTATATTTTAAAATGAATTATTTTCGATTATTTTTTTTAGAGAGAGCAAAATAAAAAATGGTACTTGAAAGATTTTATAAAAGAAGTACTTAAAACAAATACTTATGAAGTTATTGACACTCATTTTGGGAATGAGTTTGATTAGTCTTTCTAGCATGAATGGACCTTTGAAAATTAATCAAAGCATTCAAAAAAAACCTAGAGTTTTTATCATTGAAGAAAATGAATTGTTATTTGAAGAATTGAGTAAGGATTATTCTAAAATGATGCTAGAAGCTTGCGATAATGATATTAATAAGTCGTCACGAGAGTGGATTAATATGTTGTTGCAAATGCAGAAATATTCTAAACTTTGGAATTATGACCGTTTGAATGGTGTAAAGGTTTGGATAAAAGTCTTTTGTGATAGAAGGGGAAGGATAAAGCATATCGCTTATGCTGTAAAACCTAGCTCTAGAACAATTGATACAGAATTATTTTCTAAGTTCTTAGAAAGGTTTATTCGAGTTCATCGGATGAAAATTCGTACAAACGCAAATTTCTCACATTACACAAGTGCTTCTTTTCCTGTTCGTTAATGGATTTTGTAAAATAAATAGCCCAAATTATTTTGAAAAAGATAATTTGGGCTGTTTTATTTGGTGGTTAAACAACTTGAAAACTTAAACTGATATGAAAAAAAATATTCATTATTATTTATGTTGTTGCTTGGTTGTATTTGGTGTTTTGAATGCACAAGGGCAAGGCGGAACAGGTTTGGTATTAGAAGATGAATCTTACAACAGATTGCCTTCTGTTCCAATGTCATTTGCAACAAGTGTTTTTTCAGAGATACCCAAGAAGGTTTCTTTAAAAAAATATTGTCCTAAAGTAGTTAATCAAGGAGAAATAGGCTCTTGTGTTGGTTGGTCTTCTGGTTATGCAGCGTTTACTATGATGCGCGCAAAAGAAGAAAATTGGACAGATATTGACCAAATTACGAAAAATGCTTATTCTGCCTTATATATTTATAATCAAGTAAAAATAGGTGATTGTTATCAGGGATCATTATTTTCAAAAGCATTAGAATTTTTAAAAACAGACGGCAACTGCTTATCAAGTGAATTTGATTATCCTAGAGATGATTGTGATAGAATGCCAAGTGAAAACCATAAAATAACTGCTGAAGAAAATGATTATGAAGTTAGAGATTATTTTAGATTATATGCGTCAAACGCTTTAGAAAGTGAGAAAATTGACCAGGTAAAAGTAAGTCTTTCAGAAGGCAAGCCAGTTATAATTGGAATGGCGATTCGAGAGAATTTTAAAGATTTAAGAAAAGATGATGCCTTTTGGAATCCAGAATCTGGGGATAAGACAGCTTCTGGAGGTCATGCGATGGTAGTGGTTGGTTATGATGATGAGAAAGAGGCTTTTGAAATAATGAATAGTTGGAGTACTCAATGGGGGAATGATGGTTTCTTTTGGGTGAAGTATAAAGATTTTGGTAAGCAATGCATTTATGGTTATCAATTATTAATTGGAAAAAAAATGATTGATAATGACTTGGGAGATGATTGGAACAATTCAGATAATAACGACCCTTTTAGGGATGCAAATAATAAAAAATCTATTTTGAATTTATCTGCTGAATTTGTTTTTCGTTATCCTGTGGATTATGATGATGAAAAGGAAGAAGTTATTTTTGAAACAGCGGAACCACATTATAATGGTCGTTATTATGCTTTGAATTGTAAAAAAGGTCAGCGATTTCAATTATTGACCCAAAAAATTACCAAAGATAGATATGTTTATGTTTTTTCGATTGATGCTGATAATGAGTCTAAGGTACATTGGCCTAGAAGTGGGCAATATAATGAGCATTTTTCAGGTATGATTGAAGGAGCAATCGTTCCTTATCATAATGTTGAAATTGTTATTCCAGGAAAAGACAAAGGATTGATAAAAGATAAGGCCGGAAAGGATAACTTATTTGTTTTATATTCTTACAAACCAATTAAGGATTTGGTAGCAAAAGTAGAAGCTATCAAAAATGGAGAAGGTGATTATTATAATCGATTAGTACAAGTATTTGGAAAAAGGTTAGTTCCTACTGAGGATATAATATACTCTACTACTGAGATGCGATTATCCACCATTTCTGAAAGTGGCGGATATATTACACCTATTCTATTAGAAGTGAATGCCAAATAGTAGAAGAATTGGTTGAAGAGGTCGTTTATTACTCAACCAATTCTTTTATTTTTTGAATCAAAACAGGTTTAAAATTTTTGAATTTGTTTCGATATAATAGACCATATAAATAATTTGTAATATAACCTAATGCTATAAATGCTACAAAATACAACCCGACATTTATCATCCAATTCCAATCTTGCATCTGAACCCAATAGGCAAAAATGGTAATAATTATTACAGTAGTTAACATTTTAAAATTAACAGGAACAGCTTCTATGACCCAAAATTCTTCGTTTATTGCAACAATATTGATTTTGGTATCTTCATTAAGTCCAACTGTTAAGGCATTTTTATTTATCTCATAATTATAATCCGAAAAATCCTTTTCAAGTTGATTTTTTAGAGTTTCTATATCTATTGATTTATTGTTTTTAATTGCCATTTTTATTATTTTTTAGCTTAAGTAGAAAGTTTTTTTTGATTATCTAATTGGTATTTTTTTTTGAAAACACCATAAGCATATGCTGCAATATTGGTTTTGATACGTCCTTCCCGTTGAGCAGATTTAATATCAAAAATAGTTTTTAACACTTCTTTGCTAGGAACATATATTACTATTTTTTTTGCTTGTAAAGTTGATAAAAATAAATCTGTTCCTAGCTTTCTTGCGATTCTTTGTTGTTCTTCACTTAATAAAATTTCGTTAGGTGGTTTGATTTTAAATTGAAGTTGAACAACTTTTCTTCCCTTTTTTACTTCCGTAAATTCAAATGCCATATCCGTATGTTGTAATTCTTTTTGAGCTTGCTCAACCACCCTCCTTTTGAATAAAGTATATGTTTTGTATTTATCCTCAAGACTCAGACGGTACTTTAAATCCTCTATTGGGGTAACCAAAAAACCTGTAGATTTAAATTGTTGGAGCATTTCATAAATACGCATAGAGTGAACAGACTTAAAATTGAGAACATATCTAAGTGGTGTTGCGGTAAATTGTTCCTTTAATTGTAGCAAATATGGCTTCAAATCTGGAGCAAAAGAGACATGAATTTGCCCCTTATTTTTGATATATTTTGCCTTTGCAAGTATAGAAACTTGTAGAAGTCCATCAGGTTCTTCTATTTCATAGACTTTACTAATGAGTGCTTTGGTATCTTTTCGTAGTTTATCATAGAGCATTTTGGACTTATAGTCAGCCTCTTCTACAAAGTCCTTAATGTTGATTATATAGTTTTGAAAGTCCTTGTCATCATGCTGTATTTTAGCAATAATATATAGTAAAATCTTTTTTTGGAAAGCTGTCATGTCATAACGCGCATTAATAAGTGCATTAGATTGAACAGCAATTTTACTAATTCTTTTTTCTTCTTTCTTTTCCATTTTATTTAAAATTACAGTAAATACTACATTCCAATTTTGATGTAGTATTTAGCCCTCTAATTGTAACTTTTAAGCTCTTTTAGGAAGCCTATTTAACCCTCTAATTGTAACTTTTAACCCTCTAATTGTAACTTTTAACCCTCTAATTGTAACTTTTACATATCTGAAACCCTTGATATTCCTAAGTTTCAGGTATGCCTAAAAAGAATCTAAAAAGACTTTAAAAAAATACTCGTTTTTTAAACGAAAGTTTTTAAAGTTAAAAAACTTCCTATTTTGCGATTTAAAGTTACAATTAGAGGGTTTCTTTTGAAGGAAAAAAAACGAAAACGAATCCACGTTTTAAACGTGAAGTTTATATAATTCCGTGACCCTCTAATTGTAACTTTAAATTTAGAGTTTCTTTTTTATAAAAAAAGACCCTCCAATTGTAACTCTTCATTTTCTAGTAAAAGAATATCTTTTTTAACTAGAAAGTCTTTAGAAAAATCTTAATCTAGTTAAAACCTCTTATTATAAATTTGACCATTTTAACGCGCGTTAAAATGGTCAAATTTATAAATGGTTAAATGTATTATATTAAATAAATTATGTTGTAAGTTTACAACATAATTGTAACTATTCAGAATAGAGGCAAAAAGACTGCATTACCTTCTAAAAAAACAAAGATACTTTTTGGGTAGTATTTTAAATTATTTATTGAAGGATTTTTCAATGGTACTGAATAGTTACATTTTTTATTTTAAAGTTACAAACCCTCTAATTGTAACTTTAAAATAATACACAATTCTTTATAAGGCGATTTAAGCTGTTTTTTTATTTAAGCCAGGGTGAACTATCAAAAGAATACAAAACCCTTTATAATAACCTTAAAAGAGCCTTTTATAAAGAATTAGTTCTTTTCTTTATATTAGAAAAAACAAAAATGATTTTTTTATTAAAAAGAAGTCATTTGACCATTTGACCATTTTAACGCGCGAATATATATGTTTTAATTTCTTTTCTAAGAAAAAACCTATACAAATAATTGATTATCAATAATAGCTGCGCGTTAAAATGATAAAATGGTCAAATGTATAATTCTAACATTAACCATTGTATGGCAAAATTTATCGTATTTGGAAATCAAAAGGGAGGAATTGGAAAAACTACCTTAGCTGTATTAACAGCAACAGGACTAAGTCAGGATCCCTTTAATAAAAAAGTCTTATTAATTGATAATGATAATCAACAGTCAGCTATTAGGTTGAGGCAATATGATAATGAACATTATGAAGAAGAAGTACCTCCTTACTTTATTAAAGGTATGACTTACCAAAAAATTGTGGAATCTATTAAAGATATAGATCAAGAATATGATTATGTTTTTATTGACACACCTGGGAAACTAGACCACAATCTTCCTCCAGAACAGCAAGAAGTAACTAAAATATTGTTATTAACAGATTTTTTATTTATGCCTTTTAAAGGAGGAGCATTAAATTTAGACGCAACAACAGATTATGTGAAGATTCTTTTGAAAGCTCAAAAACATCGAGCTGAAACAGATAGACCTTTAAATATATATGGTGTTCTTAATTTTTATAAAGAACGTAGCCGAATTAATCGAGAATTAAAAGAAGAGTTAGAATATTTAAAAAAACATGCGGGACTAGAATTTTTAAATACTCCTTTTAAACAATATGTTGCTTATGAATATATAGATACTTATAAAAGTATGTATGATAAAAAGAGCTTAGAACCAGCAAAGAAAAACTATACCACATTTCTAAATGAATTTTATAAAAAAACCAAATAATGACTAAAAGAACAAAAAACAAGAAAAGTCGCTTTGATGGTATTAGTTTGAATACTCTTAATGAAGATGTAGCAAAAGTAACAGGAAAAGTTCCTAATTCTAATGAAGAAAAACTAGAGCTATCTAAAGATACTAAAAAAAGAGGAAAAGGAAGACCTAAAAGTAGTACTCGAAAACCATTGAATACTGCAATAGAGCCTAAAAACAGGCAACGTTTAGAGTTTTTAGCAATGCTAAATGGAGGAAGTGTAGCAGATCAGTTAAATGATATTTTAGAAAGATATTTTACTGAAGTAGAAAAAGTAGATGAATTGATAGAATTATTTGAATTACGTAAACAAAAGAAGTAAAAAAACGGGTCTAATTTTGGTAATCAAAATTAGACCCTACAATAATCTCTTAATCCCAATGACGTATTTTTTAACTTTCATCTCAAATATATCTATAATTAATTAATTATTAGCATTCATCTAATAATCAGCATTCATATTCAACAATTGACATTTTAAGAGTTATTTGCTTTTTACTCCATTTAAAATGAAAGTTTTAAATGGAGTAAAAAATGTTTCATTACAGTAAAAAAATCCCATAAATGGAAATTTTATTAAACCTTATATTTTATAAGTGATTGATTATCAGCGTGATAAACTTTTATTTTTGCTTGGTATGTTATTTACTACTATATAATTAGATTAGTTGTGAAAAAAAATGTTTTTAGTTCGTATTTATTTGGTGTTTTAAGGTTCCATTCAATTTATATTGGATGGAATTTCGCTTTCTAGAAGTTATTTTTTCTTTTTCTCCGTTTTTTATTTTAGAAAAATATATTTTTGGAATATGGATAGAACTAATTTATTACAATTATTCACACCTTCCTTTCTTACAGCTTTCCAACAAAAGCTATTTATTTCCATTTTAGCTAAGTTGCCTACGGATAACAAAAGTAAAAATGTTGTCTTTCAATTTAAAGCAAGTTCTATTTTATTAGAAATAGAAGAAAAATTATCTTATAAAGATTTACAAAAAGAAATGTTTTTATTCGTTCAAAAAACATATAGAATAGATGAAACTAATGAACTTATACAGGTTAGTTTAATTTCGAGAGCCAGTTTTATAAAGGGGAAAGGTATTATTGAAATAGAAATGAATTCGGCCTTTTTACCTTATTTATATCAACTTAAACAAGTATTTCCTTTAAATACATTAAGACAGATTTTAATGTTAAAATCTATTCATTCAATCAATATTTATTTATTGTTATCAGGTATTGATAATGATAAAAGTATTTCTTATGCTATTGAAAAATTAAAAGTTTATTTAGGAATAGAAAAAAAATATATTGATTATAATAGCTTTAAAAACAGAGTGCTTTTACAAGCTCAAAAAGAACTACATTTAACTGATAAAGCTTTCTTTTTTAAAGAAGAAAAATATAGTAGAAAGATTACTCATATTACATTTAAAGTTTATCCATTTGACCAATTATATTGGACAAATCATAGGCAATACTTAATGCGAAAATTAGTAAATGA
>CAKZLT010000055.1 GCA_937127195.1 uncultured Saprospiraceae bacterium | reverse complement strand
AGGTTTCATTAGCAGCAGAGCTGCGGCACTGTTTGTAGAAATTGATGCTTTTTTAGCTTAAAAGTGCCTTTAGGTACATCACTTTTTTTATTATAGTTATCACTGCAAGCCGTTACAATCAGAAATTTTTATCTCGTCGAATGAATTCGACGATACATTCCTTGAACGATTTTTAATCAAAATTTAAAAAATGAAAAAAACACTAATTTTATTAACATTCACACTGATTACAACTTCTATTCTTACCGCACAACGCTATAATACGGCAATAGGGGCGAGAGTGAGTAAAGGTGCTGGCTTGACTTTACAGCAGCGTATTGGCGATCAATATACGGCGGAAGCTATTGTTTTTACGGATTTGGCAGGCAATAATGATTTTGTAGCTTTGGGAGAATATCATGGAAAAATTGTTTTTCAGAAGCGATTGAATTGGTATGCAGGTGCAGGATTTCATGCAGGAACGCTCAAAGATCATGATAATACTTATGGTTTTGCATTGATTGGAGGCGTGGAGTTTACGATGAAGCGATTCAATATTTCGATTGATTATATGCCATTGGTCAACTTTACGGATACTCCGAATACTTTTGAGGCAACGCCAGCTATTTCTGTGCGCTATGTACTTTGGAAACGCCCTAGAAACAACATGATTACGAAAATGAAAGATAAAAGAGAAGACCGAAAAAAGGATAGAGCGAAGAAAAAAAATAAGAAAAATAAGAAAAGTTTGAAAGATAGAATTCTGAACAAAGATTAAAGTTTTGAATCACTAGTACACTGTTTCCAAAGTTATTTAATGTTTTGTAGCGCGACGAGCCTCGTCGCGCTACGTTAGCTTTTAAAAAAAATTAGTTTACACGGTATTAGAAGTCAAACGCTTATATCTTGTATGGTTTCAAAATTTCCACAAAAAACTTTTGCTTTCTTTGTTTATTTGTGGTTCAAAAAATAACTAGAAATAGATTAATGATTAGAATTGAATTGCAAAAACAACTAAAATCAGCCAACGGAAAAATGCTTTTGGAGGCTGATTTTTCTATTAAAAAAGGTGAATTTGTTGCGTTGTATGGTGCGTCTGGAGCTGGCAAAACCTCTATTTTGAGAATGATAGCAGGGCTTTTGAAGCCTCAAAAAGGAAAAATAGTAGTTAATGGCTCTATATGGTTAGACCTTAATAAAAGAATTAACTTATCACCTCAAGCGCGTCAAGTTGGTATGCTTTTTCAGGATTATGCTTTGTTTCCTAATATGACGGTAGAAGAAAATTTGCTTTTTGCACTACCAAAAAATGGAAATAGAAAAGCGGTTGAAGATGTGATTGAAATTATAGAACTGGAAGGATTAAAAACACAAAAAACACAATTCCTTTCTAAGGGACAACAGCAAAGAGTGGCTCTTGCTCGCGCATTGATTCAACGTCCTAAATTATTGCTTTTGGATGAACCCTTGTCTGCTTTAGATGATGAAATGCGGTTAAAATTGCAGGATTATCTACTGAAAGTTCATGAATTATATGATTTGACTACGATTTTGATTAGCCATGATGTCGGCGAAATTTTAAAAATGGCGGATAAAGTTTTTCAAATTAAAAATGGTCAAATCACTGGAAGTGGTTCTCCAAAAGATATTTTTAGCGGACAAACTAACCGAATGAACATTTCGGGAATTATTCAAAAAATAGAAATAAAAGGAAATCAACTACAAATATTAGTGAATTGGAATAATGAATATATTCAGATTTTGGTGTCAAAAGAAGATAATTTTTTATTGAAAATAGGCGACAAAATTGAATTGACTACTTATATGGTTGGGCTAACAATCATTAAAAATTAATTTTTGCTTCTGATATAGTAACGATTTTTCTTAAAAAGAAATCAATTGTCGGAAGCGAGATAGAATTATTTGCAACACTTTGGGAGTGAATAGTATTATTAATTGTACATTAATACACTATTTCAAAAGTTTTAATGTTTCGTAGCGCGACGAGCCTCGTCGCGCTACGGTAGCTTCCAGAAGTTTATTGATATAAAATGGCTTTAGCCATGTCCATGTTTGTAGAATAATTGCAAGATAGTTTTTTGAAGGGTTTTAGCCTTGACTATATTGAAAATCAAATATTTACCGCCGAGATTTCGGGGCAAGCAGGGCTAAAGTCCTTCTTTTATAGCTGGCTCTTTTATCTACAAATGTATTCAGAACTACGCTCTTTAGTGTTAAAAAAAATTTGTTACAATGTATTAAACCTTCAATCAAATATAATGAAGCAACTACTAACCATATTAGGAATTACAATTTTACTATTTACATCTTGCCAACAGAATCCAGGTGAACTTTTGGCGAAAGCCAAAACAGAAGAAGAGATAAAACAAGCACTTTATATACTTGGTCAAGATACGACGAAAGTAGCACCAAAAGGTTTATCAGAAGGCACAATTGCGCCTTATTTTGCGGCAGTCGATCAAAATGGGAAAGGAGTCTCATTGAGTAATTTGACAGAAAACGGAAAAGCGGTTATTTTCTTTTATCGTGGTTATTGGTGCAGTATCTGTAATCATTATTTGGCCGATTTTCAGGATTCCTTGAGTTTAATCACAGATACAGGCGCGAAAGTCATCGCAATCGCACCAGAAACGGCGGCTTATCAAGAGCGAACTATCGTTAAGAATAATTTGAGTATTTCGGTTATTTCAGACCAGAAACAACAGATTATGAATGCTTATAAGGTAGCTTATGATGTGAATAAAGATTATGTTGATTATATTGATGTCAATCTTAAAAAAGTGAACGAAGCCAACGTTTTGCCTGTTCCAGCAACTTATATTGTTAATAAAAATGGAATTATTGAGAAGGTGTTTTTTAACTGGGACTGGACAAAACGCCCTTCTATCCAATCTATTGTCGATGTATTGAAAGTGGAATATGAGGAATTAAAACCTCAATAATATAGACGAATAGGATTTTATAACCAATCTATTATACGCTTACTTAATAAGTGTTTTTTAGTTTTTTTAAAATTAGAAAAATCGCTTGCTCTACCTTCTGTTGAAGCTTATGAGCGAGATGTGAAAAAATTATTTCAATATTTGGAGATAAAGGAAATGGTTTGTTCGCCTACTGAATTAACGCTTGAAGACTTGCAAGGCTTTATTATATGGATTAATGAATTAGGCTTAGCAGAATCTTCTCAAGCTCGTTTGTTATCTGGTTTGAAAGGTTTTTTTAAATATTTAAAAATAGAAAATCTGATTGAAAATAACCCGACAGAACTGTTTGAAGCTCGAAAACTCAAGCGAAAAAGACCAGATACGCTTTCTTTTGAAGAGA